>JBGPNU010000240.1:0-5540 GCA_041487675.1 Binatus sp. (SeqCode) | reverse complement strand
TTCACGGCGACAAGTTCGATGAAGGCGACCCGCGCGATGCATACGGCGACGCTGATCGCGAGCGGTCCGCTCGCAGGAAACGTCCTAATCGCCGGCGGCATCAGCGATGAGAGTGGCGGTGACGTGGCGTCGGCGGAACTTTACGATCCGGCCACCGGTCAGTTCACCTCGACGGGGACGATGGGCATTCCGCGCGAAGGTCACTCTGCGACGTGGCTCGATCCGAGCATCGTAACCAGCGCACTTGCCGGCAAGGTGCTGATCGCAGGCGGCGGAGACATCGGCGCGCCGAGCGACACCGCCGAGGTTTTTAATCCGCAGAACGGAACTTTCACCCCGGTCGGACCAATGTCCACGCCGCGTATGCTTCAGGCGGCCGTACTGCTTGGCAGCGGCCAGGTGCTGATCGCGGGCGGGCAGAGTAGCGAGACGGAATTCCTGACCACGGCGGAGTTGTTCAATCCGGCGACCGCTTCTTTTTCCCCGACCGGCAAGATGATCAACCTGCATATCGGCGCGAGCGCCACCATGCTTGAGAACGGCGGCGTGCTGATCGCGGGCGGACGCTCGAATCTGGCCGACCTCTACGATCCGGCTGCAGGGACTTTCTCGCCGACGGGCAAGATGGTTACCGATGTCGCCGAATCGACCGCAACGCTAATCCGATAAGACAGAGAGCGCCGCTGCGTACGCTTTGCGCGCGGCGATCCGGTGCTAATTCTTGAGCGCCGCGATCACCTCGTTCACGATCGCGTCGGCCTTCGCGCGCATCTCCTCGTCGGTCGCATCCTGAATCGGATGCGGCACGAAAACGCGACGGACTTCCGGCAGTCCCAACGCATCGGCCTGTTTCTGCGCCGCGTCCACGAACACGTCAGACGCGATCATCACCGCGGGCTTCTTATTCGTCTCGAACCAGATTGAGTCGTGCACACTGCACGTTGTGCAGGACCCTCAATCGGCCAGCGCTTCGATAACGAAGTCGCTTTCCTCCGCGATGCGGCGGCGCAACTCGTCAGGCGCCGGCTTTGTGAAGGTTGGCTTGCGATAGCGATTGATCTCGACGCCGGGCAGGCGGTCCTGCAGATGCTCGGCGAGCCGATCGATCAAGACGTCGCCGCGCGGCTTGGCAATATCGAGCAGCGCCACCCGGCCGGCAATCGTGCCCGAGCGCGCGGCGAGCATTCGCCGAAGAGGCACGCGCTCGTCGGTAGGATCGATGATCACCTGTTTCATATTGCCTCCTCGATTCGCCGGCTGACGCTGGACGAGCCCATCGGTCCCGACACCCATCCCGCGAACACCGCAGAGAATTTTCCCGCGTCGCCGCCTGCGACAATGATATTGATATTTTCGGGTCTGCGAAACTTCGGAATTTTCTGTGCGAGCTGCTCCTCGGTCGGATTGGTCATGCCGAGCGCCTTAAGCGTGATGCCTTCGCCGCAGTCGTCATCTTGAAGCAGTTCGCGAATCGGCCGCGAGGTCACTTCCTGGATTCGCGCGCGCACCTGCGCCTTGTTCCATTTATCGCGCGCAATCGTGTCGGCATGCTCGGGCGAGATGATCAGCAAAATCTCGCCGGAGCCGTGCTGCTTGGGATGCCAGCAAGCCTCCAGCCCAAGTCCGAGACTCCCGACCAGCGCCCGCGCCGTGCGTGAAGTCTGATCCGCAATCTGCCGCGAGCCCGCCTCGAGCCCGAACGCGGTCACGACGCTTTCCTCTTTCTTGAAGCCGCGCTCGACGTGCAGCGGTTCCCACGGACTGCGTTCCTCCCATTCGGCGAAGCAGGTCGTGAACTTGCCGATCGCCCCGAGCGTGGAGCGCTCGATCTCGCCCGGCCGCGCGCCGCCGACGTTGCGTATCACCAGTTTCAGCGCGCGGCCGATGGTCGCGTTGGATCGGGTGCCGTAACCGAGCGCCATCATGCCCATGTTCATTCCGAGCCGATGGCGAATCGGGCCGCTCACGACAATTACCGGAGTCGCGCCCCACGTCGTCGCCATCACGCCGTGAATGTTGAACTCGTCGGTGCACACCGCTTCCAGCGCTGCGATCACAACCGGCAGATACTCGGGTCTGCATCCGGCCATCACCGCGTTGACGGCTACTTTTTCCACCGTGACCGGCGCGAGGTTCGGCGGCACCGTCGCGACCACGTCGCGAGGATCGCGCCGCGTGCCGGTGAGCATCCACATCACGCGCTCGGGCGTGGGAGGAACGACGGGCAGTCCGTCGGTCAGGCCCCGCTCGAACATGAATTCGAAAACGTCCTCGGCGTCGCCGAGTTCTATCCGGCGGGCCGTGAGCTTATCGCCGCGCGCCTCCGCGTCGAGCCGCTCCGCAATCCCCGGCTCGACCGACTTGGAACCGCAGCCGGGCCGGGATTCGGGATATGATTTCCAGTCGATCGATGGCGAATCGGCGCCGGACAAGCGCGCCAGTTCGGCGAACATCTCGCGCCAGTCGTCGCGCCCGAAACCGGCGAAGCGACGGATTTCGGCGCCGCGCGAATCTGCGAGAATGATCGTCGGGACGGTATCGAGTCCGTACGCGAATGAAACCTTGAGCGCCGAGTCGTCAAGCATCGGCGCCGTCAAGCGGTGACGCTCGACCAGCTTCGCGTTGCCTTCGGCGTCCTGGCCGATTGCCCACACCTCAACCAACGCGCCGAAACTGATGTGCGCTGCTTCGATAAGCCCCATCGTGAGACCGCAAGTAGGACAATCTTCCTTGACGAAGCAGAGCAGCACTGCGCGAGCGCATGGAAATGCGCGCGCAATCCCGTTCGACGAGTCGCCGAGTTCAAAGGCGGGCAGATAATTTGTGGATACGTCCGCCATCTACCTATACATTCCGCGATTCATTCCGTCGCAGTGAGCTTACTTTGCGGGGACGCGGATACCGCGCAGCATCGCGTTCATCGTTGCGCGAATGAACATGGCGCCCGGCCACACGCCGCGCCGGCGCGGTATGATTGAAGACTCGACGCCCTGGCCAAGAGCGCGCACGAAACTGACCAACTCGTCCACCCCGACCCGCGACGCGACATCTTCCAGCGCGCGGAAGCGTACGATTCGATTGCGATCGATCACGAACGCGGCCGGAAAAGCGATCCCGCCATTTTCCCGCGCGTTGAGCAGTCCGTATGCCTTCACGACCTCGCGTCGAGTGTCGCATAGCAAGGGGAACTTGATTCCAAGCTCGCTGCGCATTGGTTCGGTGCGCGTGGCGTTATCGACCGAGACGGCGGCCAGTTCGGCGCCGGCTGCGCGGAAGTCATCGAGTCGTGCGGAGTAATCCGCCAACTGGCGGAGGCAGAACGGTCACCAATGACCCCGGTAAAAAACGACGACGCCGAGACCGCCCGAGACTATTTCGGAGAGTCGGCGAACCATGCCGGTCGAATCGGCCAGCTCAAATTCGGGAGCAGTTTCTCCGACCGCCGGTATTTGGCGTTCGTCCATGAGCACAACAATAGCCTCCACGCCGATGTCCCGGTAGCCATCCGCGAAAAGACCAATCCGCTTGCACGGCGGGTGCGGAGCAGCCTAATCATTTCGGAACACAAACAACTCGTGCGGAGGAAACGATGAAATCATTCGCGTCGATCGCGGGATTCGTTGCAGTCATGGCGCTATGCGCTGCGGCCGCTCGCGCGCAGGATCCGGCGAAGACCGATCCGGCGCACTTCAAGGTCGAGCTCGAAAACGATCGCGCCCGCGTCCTCCATGTCACGGTCGAACCGAACACCAAGATCGAGCTTCACGAACTCGACGATGCGGTTGTTGTCCCGCTCTCCGATTACGAATCGACTCTCAAGACCGCGAACGGCCAAACCACCAAGGTCGAACGCATCGCCGGCAAGCCCGCCTGGGTTCCCGCGGGCGGCCGCGAATTCGAGGCGGGCGCGAAGGGTGTCGATGCGCTATTGATTGAGATCAAACGCGCGCCTGCGCCGAAGTAGCGCCCCGCTCAAGGAACACCGCACCTTCGCCCACGATCGCGCATCGTCCACCGATGCGGATTCCGAGCGCGCCACTGTCTTTGCGCACAACCTCGACGCGGCGGCTCCTTTCGGCGCCTCTGCCGCATGTGGATTGATCAAACCTGAACCGTTGGTTGCCGCCGAATGGCCGCGAGGTGAAGACATCCACGAGTGTGAATTTCGCCTGATGATGCATCGAGCCAACTTATCTTCGCTCGTTAGACGAGCCAAGCGATGCGCGCAAATGAAAGCGGCGATCCGAAATCCGGATCGCCGCTCGGTGCAATTGACTATTCGGCCTACTTGCCTACGATGAACACGCAGCTGGTGGTACCGCTGCCGCCGATATTCAGCATCGCAAACAGTTTCGCGCCGTCAACCTGGTAGTCGCCCGCGCTATCCGTTACTTGGCGATGGCAATCGAGCATCTGGCGCACTCCGGTCGCGCCGACCGGATGTCCGGCGCCGATCAGCCCGCCGCTCGGATTGATCGGAAGCTTGCCGCCAAGCTCGATGACGCCTTCCTCGACCGCCTTCCACGATTCGCCGGGCTTGGTGATTCCGAAATGATCGATCGCCATGTATTCCGAGGTCGTGAAGCAGTCATGCGTCTCGATTCCCGAGAGCTGCGCGGCTGACGCGATTTCAGCCCGCTTGAACGCATCGAGAATCGCCTGGCGCGTATGCGGCAGCACGTAAGTATTGTCCCTGCTCTCGGCGACCTTGGTCGCGAACTCGAGCGGCGCGGTATGATGGCCCCATCCGAGGATTCGCGGAATGTCGGCAAGCGTTTTGCCGTTGCGCCTGGCCCACTCGCTCGCGAATTTTTCCGACGCGAGGAAGATGGCAACCGAACCGTCGGTAACCTGCGAGCAATCGCTCACCTTGATCCGTCCGCCAATTACCGTGTTGAACTTGCTCGCATGCTGGGCATGGCTCTCGCTCATGAACCAGTTGCGGGTCTGCGCGTTCGGATTGCGTTTCGCATTCGAATAGTTGACCGCCGAGATATGCGCGAGATGCTCATCCTTAAGGCCGTAGCGCTTGTCGTACTCGTCGCCGAGCCGGCCAAAAAGTTTCGGGAACGGGAATTCGATTCCCTTGGCTTCGCGCTCGTACCATGCCGCGGTGCCCAGGTAATCGCCGCCGGTCGTCGAATCCACGGTCTTCATCTGCTCGACTCCGACCACGCACGCGAGATCGTAGCGCGCGGCTTCGATTTCAGCCGAGGCCGCGATCAGCGCGATCGAGCCTGAGGCGCATGCGGCCTCATGACGGCTGGTCGGCAGTCCGGAGAAGGTGGGATCGATCTCGACGAAGAACGCGCCGATATGGCCCTGCTTGGCGTATAGCTCGGCGGCGAAGTTGCCGACGTGCGCGGTTTCAACTTCCTTCGCCTCGATCCCGGTTGCCTCCAGCGCGCCCAAAGTCGCCTCGCGCATCATCGCCACGAAATGCTTGCCTTCTTTCGACCAGTTGCGGGCAAAGTCGGTCTGCGCTCCGCCCAATACATACACCGGCGCTGGCTTCGTCATCGCGCGCTCCTCTTTTCGAT
>JBGPNU010000239.1:0-5561 GCA_041487675.1 Binatus sp. (SeqCode) | reverse complement strand
CAACCATGGCAAGGGCATGCTCGACGGCAGCGTCAGCGGACCTGCGGGCGTACCGTTTTCGGCGATTGGCACAGGACCGTTTGCGTTCTCGCCCGGTAACTCCAGGCGCGTAAAAGTAACGTTCTCGCCGACCAGCAAGGGTACCTTCTCCGCGGAGCTGACCATCACGAGCGACGACCCCGATCATCCGTCGATCAACGTGCCTATTACAGGAACGGCAAAATAGACCCGCGCGTTGAACCGCCCGGACCAATAACAAAGCGGCGAGCCGATTGGCCCGCCGCTTTTCGATCTATCTGCGATCGATTCTTACGCGTCGTAGTAGAGCGCGAACTCGTACGGATGCGGCCTGAGACGAATCGCGCTGACTTCATTCACCATCTTGTAGTCGATCCAGGTCTCGATCAGATCTTCGGTGAAGACGTCGCCCTTGAGCAGGAATTCGTGATCCTTCTTCAGGTTGCTCAGTGATTCCTCGAGCGACGCGGGCATGCTCGGCACCTCGGCCAGCTCTGCCGGCGTAAGTGCGTAGATGTCCTTGTCGAGCGGCTGGCCCGGATCGAGCCGGCGCTGAATTCCGTCGAGGCCCGCCATCAGCATCGCAGAGAACGCGAGATACGGATTGCAGGTCGGGTCGGGGAACCGTACTTCGATTCGCTTGGCCTTTGGCGACGGCGAATACATCGGAATTCGCACCGAGGCGGAGCGGTTGCGCGACGAGTACGCCAGGTTGATGGGCGCCTCGAAGCCCGGCACCAGCCGGCGATACGAGTTGGTGCCCGGATTGGTGAAAGCCGCTATCGTCGGCGCGTGATGCAGGATGCCCGCGATGTAGTGCATCGCAAGTTCCGACATCCCCGCGTAGCCGCTGCCGGCGAACAGCGGCGTCTCGCCCTTCCAGACGCTCTGATGACAATGCATGCCGGTGCCGTTGTCACCGAAAATCGGCTTGGGCATGAAGGTCGCCGTCATCCCGTGCCGCACCGCCACGTTTTTGACGATGTATTTGTACCAGGTCAGCCAATCGGCCATCTTGGTCAGGGTCTGGAAGCGCATGTCGATTTCCGCCTGGCCAGCGGTCGCGACTTCGTGATGCTGCTTCTCGACGCGGATACCCACCCGCTCCATCTCGAGGACCATCTCGGTGCGGATGTCCTGCAGGGTGTCCACCGGCGGGACCGGGAAGTAACCCGCTTTGTTCTTGACCTTGAAGCCGAGGTTCGCGCCCTCCTTGACCGCGCCCTCGCGCCCGCTGTTCCAGTTACCTTCGTTGGAATCGATGTAGTAGTAGCTCGAATTCTGCGTCGTGTCGTAGCGCAGCGAATCGAAGATGAAAAACTCCGGTTCGGGTCCGAAGAACACCGCGTCGCCGACGCCGGTGGACTTGAGATAGGCCTCGGCCTTGCGCGAGATGTTGCGCGGATCGCGCGAGTAGTCGGCGCGGGTAATCGGGTCCGAAATGTTGGCTATGAGGCTCAGCGTCGGATCCTTGGTGAACGGATCCATCACCGCCGTATCCGGGTCGGGAATCACCAGCATGTCGCTGGCGTCGATCGCCTGCCAGCCGCGAATCGACGACCCATCGAAGCCGAGACCCTCGTCGAAAGGCGCTTCATCTCTGAACTCGGAAATCGGGGCAGTAAAATGCTGCCACGTGCCGAGCAGGTCGATAAATTTAATATCGACCATGACCACGCCCTTTTCCTTGATCATTTGCAGAACTTGTTTAGGCGTCATCGAACCCGTAACCCTCCTGGCCGCTTAACGGGGCGGCAAACCCATCTTTGTTGATTTATCGAAATTCAAGCCCGCCGCGCGTCGCACCGCTCGACAATGAAAACTACAGGCTTCAAGAATTGTACCGGCCGTCCGAGTCCCTGACTATGAAACGAACATCGCGGCCGACAACGCTTTCTGTCACGAAAACCCGCGCAACGCAACGCCCGTCAAACGGGCACCTGACGCTTCTTTGGACAGCATCGGGGGCCCCTCGACAGCGTCGAGCGCTTGGAAACGGGACCACTGGAGCATTCATTTTAGGCCCTCTCGCTCCGGCAATCAGCCCAGGATTTTGATTACAGCAAAATAGATGCCCAGCAGTATCAGGCCCATCGGCACCCCAATCTTCGCCCACGCCGCACTTCCGATTCTGAGCGCGCCGGTGCTGACGATATTCGGGATATTCCCAGGAATCAGCATTCCGCCCGAAATCAGCAGCGCCAAAATCGCCTCGCGGGCGCGCGGCAGAGTCATCTTGTGAACTTCCAGCGCCACCAGGGTCGCGTTGTCGAGCGCCGCCGAAACCGTGTTGGCCCAGAACAGAAGATCATTGCTCATCTTGCTGACGTACTCGTTCGCAAGCGGACCGTAAGCGTCGCTGATCATTACGAGTCCGGCAATAAACGCGAACACCTTGGCCGCTTGAACAAGGATCTCGCGATAGGATTGGCGCACATGGCTCACGGCATGAGCGTCATCGTACTCGCCGCGCGCGAACGCCCCGGCGACGATCGAACTCGCCACCACCCCCGGCAAGACCCACGGCGCGAGCAAACTGAACAGCCCGAAGAAGCCGAGGTTCAGCGCCCGCGCCGCAAGCGTCGATAGCGGCTCGCCGAGCGGCGTCAGCGATGCGCCCATGCCGATTGCGAAACATCCTGCGATTGTCACGCGGACGCTCTTCTCGCGCTCGAAATGAAGCATCCCGATGACCTCGACCAGGACCAGCGCGGCGACGATCGCGGTGATGACGCTGGAAATCATCGCGATCACGAAAACTGCGGATGCGCTCAGTACGGGTCGCGAGACTCGATCGCGAAGCCGGTTGAAGCTCCCGTCGAGCCACGGGCCGCTCCATCCGAAGAGCAGCGCCGCGACGATTACCGCGACGCTGATCGCAAGCGGCTCATGCAACGCCTCACCGACCAGGTCCCGGCTGAAGCCGGCTCCGAGAAGGGTCGCGAGAACGCCCAGCCCCAGGCAGTAGAGCTCGATATTGTGCTCGATCCACGCGATCGCGAGCGGTCCGAACAGCAGCAGAATGAGAATTACGAGGGCGGATGCGTGATTCATCGGTGGCGAACGAATTCCTAGCACGCATCGAGGCGAGCGGCGAGTTCCTGAAGGATGTGCATGCGGCCAAAAAGAGAAGCGGCGGGTCCGTTGGCACAGACCCGCCGCGAGCGGCTGATGAAACTCCTTCCCAAGTTGTTAGAAGGCGAAGATCGCGTTAGCCGTCAAGGTGTCCTGGCCGTGCCACAGATGCTGAAATAAGGGATTCGTCAGGTCGACGCGATTGTTGTTGAAGAAAAAGTTCTGGCTGGAATTGTCATGACGGTACTCCAGTCTGGCAAGGAGGCCCGTCACTTCGGGCACCTTGTAGGATAGCGTCTGGGTAATTTCCCACAGCGTCTGGGCGGTCCCGCTGCGCGATCCGTCCTTGTCATCGAAGACTTCGCCGCGCGTCGCGCTCTCGAGCGCAGGCGTCCAATCGTACACCAGGTACTGCGCATAGCCGCTCCACGAACCGCTATGCCCGTGGATTACCGGGCCGCTTTGGGTCCCGTAGATGTATTCACCCTGAAGCGTCATTTTGGGTATGAACGACGGCTTCCAGGTCCAGACCGGATCGATCGCGCCGAGATTCGAGTTGGACTTACCCAACCCGGTCGGACCCACCAGATTCGGACCCCAGATGCCGTTGAGCGCGAGGCTCAGCGACTTTTCCTTGTTGTTAACCGTCAACTCACCTTCATAGTTGGGACCGTTATTGTTGGCTGCTGCAGGATTGTCCCATCCGTTGTTGAGACCACCGGTGAACGAAACGTAATCGTTGAAGGTGTACGATCCCCGGACTCCGGTGTGCGTGAATGGAATCCCAAAGCCGAAGATAATGCCCTTGGATTCGTTGAAGTTCAGATTGTTGTAGGTGTTGATTGTCTCCGCGCCCAGCAATGTCACGAAACGGCCTGCCGACAGGCTGATTCCCGATCCGATCGGCGCGGTGTAGGTCAGGTAATACTGCGTCGGATCAAACCATTGAGGACCAACGTGAGCGACGGTGGAGTAGCGAGTGGCGGCCGAAAGCGTGTTTGCAACCTGGCCGAAGTTGAGATCGGTCACGAAGCCAACGGTTCCGTCCCGCTCGATGTGCAGATTTCCCTGCGTGAGCTGGAATCCATCCTCGTCGAAGACGCGAATGTTATTAATATTATTGACCGGCTGATTGAAGTTATGCTCGTAGCCCGTATCGACCAGCGCGTGGACGCTGATACCAAGATTGTCGGACAAGTTTTTCTTGATGTCGCCGACGTCCTTTTCGACCAGGCCCACATGCTCGCCGATCGTGGCCGGCTTCGCATCGGCCGTCGCCGGCGGCGCGACCGTGATCGCCTGCTCGATCTTCTTGACCTCACTGCTGGTGTCGTCGGTCTGCTTTTGCAGATTGCTCATCTGGCCGGACAGCGCATCGAGCCGCTGCTGTTCGCTGGCGCTTGCGACGACGGTGGTCGTGGTGACGACTTTCTTCTTATGTTTCGTGGTGGTTTCCGCCCAACCGTTCGCATTGCACAACAGCAAAACCGCTGCGATGCCGGCGACGAGTCGAATCCGGGGAACTACCCGGGTCGTAGTCCGTCTGTTCACTCTCTCCTCCCTCCGAGACACGCGGTCTGACGCCGCGGCTTCCGTGAGCCCGCACTGGCGGGCTCAGGTGATGAAACCGATGGCTTGGTTTCAAGATTCATACCGGGGTAATAATTGTGCGATGCTGAAATCTCTTAGTAACGACGAGGAGTTTGAACTATCGGTCAGTCGCTGATGACGCCCGTATAAGATGCATCTGCCGATTCGTTAATCACTTTTCGGATCTTTCACTGGCGGAATCGATGGACTCTAAGAGCAACGCGGATCAACGCGAAACATTGCATTTCGCAAGGAATCACAAAATGGATTTTGAATTGACCGAGGCTCAAGGCGAGATCGTCCGGGCGCTTGCGGATTCCGAGCACGTGCTCGGACTACCGCGGTCATACTAGGTCGCGTGCATGCGCAAGGGCGCGATCATCATCCTGCTCGCCGCGCTATGCTTCGGAGCCTACGTGTTCTTCGCCTTGCTCGCAGTGGAGCCGATCAAGGTCGCGGAAACTCATTTGATCCGCAGCGGCGACGAGGTGTCGGTCGAGGGAGAGCTGCGCAATACGGGTGCGGACGCCGGGCCTCTTGAGGTTGAGGTCCGCTACTTCGATCGAAGCGGGCGAGCGATCGGCAACGATAAGGTCGCCGTGAGGGGACTCCGCAGTGGCGGCGAATCTCACTTCAGGAGCGCGCAGCGAAAGCTTGACGGAGTCGCGGATTTCTCGATCTACCTGAATCATGGCCGCAATCCCTATGGAAATTAGGGATCACCGACTAAACATTCAGTCACTTTTGATTCGCAAAATAAGCAAATCTGCGGATTTGAGTATCGGTCAGATTGCGAAATTAAACAATTTGTAGGATTTATATCGGGTTTGGCCCTGTTGAAGGTTGTTCGACCCTTCCACAGGTTGTATGATTGCCTT
>JBGPNU010000238.1:0-5595 GCA_041487675.1 Binatus sp. (SeqCode) | reverse complement strand
GTCGATACCGCACCCGCCCGGTAAGTGGAACACCGTCCCTGTACGACTGAGTTCAGTTTTCACGATCGCTCACGCGGTTGATTTTCGCACCCCGGTCAGCGGACGGATCGATATCAGAATAATTATCGCGAGTGCCCAGGCTGCGGCGCCGCCGATTAGCGGGACTGGTCCGGCGCCTGCGATCCACCATGGCAATGCGCCACGCCCGAGCACGATCTTGGGCCACAGCTTGGCGCCAAGCACGAAACCGCAGTGCAGTCCGATCGAGAAATACACGCTCCCGGTGAGTAAAAACGCTTCGCCGAGCACAATCCCCAACAGAAAGAGTCCGATCAGAGTTGGAATCGCGGTCGCCGGATGACTCAGCTGGTCCATGCTATGCGCGAGCGTCACGAGTCCGGCGGCAGGCTCGTATCGCGTCGCATAAAAATGCGCCGGCGATCGCAGCAGATGCGCGACGGAATAAAATGCCGAGCTCGCGAGGATCGCGCCCATGCTTCCGAAATCGCTTCGCATGCCGCCCAGGATGAAGGCGCGGAAGAATCCTTCCTCGATGATCGCGATCGCTATTGCCGACAGAATGTAACCCGGGACTCGCGATGCTACCGCTCCGAAATCGCCGGTTCCGCCACCGCCGACCGTCAGCGCAAGCGCGAACAGAATCGCGATCGCGCAGAATGAAACGGCGAGACCGCGAATCACGCGGACGGAACTTTCCTTCGCGGGATGCCTGAAGCCATGTCCGAGCAACGAGGCGAGCTTCAAATCGCGCGCGGCCCAAATCATCGCGAGGAACAGAGTCGCCATGACGGTCCGATCGAAAATTCTCGGAAACGGAAAGCGCCATCCTGCGGATGCCACCGCGACGGCGGCAATCGGCGCGACAACGACCGCAGCAATCAATCCCGCGGCGAGCGCGAGCGCAAACTTCGCTGTGAAGGACATCGATCGCCGCGAATGGAGAAGCAGACTCAGCGCGGGCGCTCCGGATCGAACTGCGGCTCGAGGGTTATCTCCACCGGACACGCGCCCGCCGGAGAGTTGACGATTTGCATCACGGCCTGCGCGACGTCGGCCGGCGACAGCATCGAGTTGCGATCCAGCCGCTTGTTGTTCGGAATCAGCGCCGTATCGACAAGTCCGGGAGTGATCAGCGAGAGCTTGACGCCAGCTTGGCGCAGTTCCGCGAACGATGCGTGCGTGAACGCGACCAGTCCTGCCTTGGTCGCCGCATAGACCGCCTCGCCGGCGGGCGCTTTGCGCGCAGCCGACGAAGCGACATTTATGATGGCGCCGCTGCCTTGCGCAGTCATCCGCATCGCGGCCATTCGGGTCAGCGCGATTGGCGCGCGCAGGTTCACCGCGATCATCCGGTCCTGATCATCGGCTCGAGTCCTGGTAAGCGGCGTTCGCGGCGGCGCCCAGCCCGCGTTGTTCACCAGCAGGTCAATACGTCCGTAACATTCGAGCGCCGCGTCGATCAGGGAATCGGGCGCATCCTGGCTGGCAAGATCGATCAGAACTATCAAGGCCCGCTCCTGCGGCAGGCCGGTAAGCGCGCGCGTCTCTTCGAGCTGCTCGCGGCTGCGCGCGGCGAGGCATGGGGAGAAACCTGCGTGTGCGAGTTCGATCGCGATAGCGCGTCCGATACCGCGGCCCGCGCCGGTAACAATCGCGATGCGATTTTCGCCGCTCATCTGGAGTTTGCCCCGGTGGCTATGGCTTGCACTGGCATAAACGCTCGCACAGACTGACGATAATATCCGGGCGGCTCCAGACGGGCCACCGCCCCGGCGCCGAGAAGCGAGGGCAGATGAATTCGCAAGTCTTCCGCGAATACGATATCCGCGGCGTGGTTGAAAGTGATTTCGACGACGCATTCGTGGTCGATCTCGGACGCGGTTACGCCACGCTGCTGCATCGCGCGGGGAAAAAAACGATCACGCTCGGGCGCGATTGCCGCCTCTCCTCCGATCGTTTGCGCAATCTGTTGATCGAGGGTCTTCTCCCGGCCGGCATCGACGTGGTTGACGTGGGAGTGGTGCCGACGCCGCTGCTCTATTTTTCGGTGCTTAGCTGGAAGATGGACGGCGGTGCGATGATCACCGGCAGTCACAACCCTGCCGAGTACAATGGGTTCAAGCTCGGGGTCGGGCCGACGACGATTCACGGCGCCGAGATTCAGCGGCTGCGCGAAATAATCGAGCGGCGCGATTTCGCGACCAGCGGCGCCAAGGGCGTGCTCTCGGATCGATCGGTGATTCCCGACTACAACGATTTCATCCTCTCACAGTTCAAGCTGAAGCCGGGTCTCAAGGTGGTGGTGGATGGCGGCAACGGATGCGGGGGCGTGATCGCAGCGCCCCTGATGAAGCGGCTCGGACTCGACACGATCGAACTTTACACCGAGATGGACGGCCGCTTCCCGAATCATCATCCCGACCCGACGGTCGAGGAGAACATGCGCGATCTGATCGCGGCGGTGAAAAAAAATCGCGCGGAAATCGGTATCGCATACGACGGCGACGCCGATCGCGTCGGCGCAGTGGACGAAAACGGCAGGATCGTGTGGGGCGACGAGCTGATGGTCGCGTTCTCACGAGCGATTCTGAAAGAGCGTCCCGGCGCTACGATTATCGGCGACGTAAAATGCTCCAAGCGGATGTACGACGATATCGCCAGTCACGGTGGCCGGCCGATTATGTGGAAGACCGGGCATTCTCTGATCAAAAGCAAGCTCAAGGAAGAGCACGCCGCGCTTGCGGGTGAGATGAGCGGGCACATGTTCTTCGCCGACCGCTACTTCGGCTTCGACGACGCGATCTACGCCTCGTTCCGCATCCTGGAAATAGTCAGTCGTGAGGGCCGCGGACTTGGCGCGATTCTCGCCGATCTTCCGAAGAGTCACTTCACCCCCGAGATTCGCCTCGACTGTCCCGACCACCGCAAATTCGAAGTGGTGCGCCGCGCCGCCGATTTCTTTCGCAAGCATTACGAGGTAATCGATATCGACGGAGTGCGGGTGAACTTTGCCGACGGATGGGGGCTGGTGCGCGCGTCGAACACGCAGCCCGCGCTGGTCATGCGCTTCGAAGCGAACAGCGAAGCGAGACTGGCTGAAATTCGCGCCCTGTTCGATAACAAGCTTCGCGAACTCGGCGCCATTTGAGCCGCAGGATCTGATTCGAAGATGCCTCGAACTTCCGCGCGGCCGCGCGCCGCGGTACTGATTATCGCCGGCGGCCGCGGCACGCGCTTCTGGCCCGCCAGCCGCGAGGCGCGGCCCAAGCCGCTCTTTTCGATCGATGGCAAACGGAGCCTGCTCGCGGACACGGTCGAGCGTCACGTGCCGCTCGTCGGGCGCGAGCGAATTTTCGTTCTGGCCGCCGCGGCGCATCAGGCACCGTTTCGGCGCGCGCTCAGCGGCCTGATTCCGGCGCGCAACCTGATCGTTGAACCGGACGCGCGGGGGACCGCTCTTGCAATCGCCTACGGCGCCGCGATTATCAAGCGCAGACTCGGAGACGGAGTGGTCGCCGCGGTTGCCGCCGATCATTACATCGCCACCAATGCCCAATATCGCCGCACTCTCGCCGATGCGATCCATCTAGCCGCGACCAATGAATCAATCGTCGCGATCGGGATTACTCCGACCCGCCCCGAGTCCGGCTACGGCTATCAGAAGATCGGGCCCAAGGTCGGCGCCGGATTCCAAATCGAGCGGTTTGTCGAGAAGCCCGCGCTCGCGCTCGCGCGCCGGATGGTGCGATCGGGGAACTACTTGTGGAATGCCTCGATGTTCGTGATGTCCACGCGGACCCTGGCGCGGGAATTTGCCGAGCATTGCCCACTGCTCGGGATAGCCGCCGTTAAGCTCGCGGTAACTCCGCGGACCAAACTCGCGCGCGCTTACCGGCGGCTCACGTTCGATTCGTTCGATCGCGTGATAATGGAAAAGAGCACCCGCGTGCTCGGCGTGCGAGCGCGCTTCACGTGGCATGACGTGGGTAGTTGGGACGGTCTCTTAAAGGCGGTCGCGAACGCGCGCGGAAACGTGCTGCGCGGGAACGTGATCGCGCTCGATTCCGAGCGCGTGCTGGCGCATTCGGACTCGCGCCTGATGATGCTGCTCGGCGTGCGCGATCTTATCGTCGTGGATTCGGGCGATGCGATCCTGGTTGCCCATCGCGAGATGTCGCAGCATGTCGGCCGCGTCACCGACGAACTAGAGCGCCGCGGCATGCGTCGTTATCTGTAAGATTCCAATTCGCCGTTAATCGAGCGCCATCGCGTCGCACTTCATCGCGAGCTTGCGCAGCTCGCTTTCATGCTCGTCGTCTTCGTTCGCGAGTTGGCGGAGCTGATTCGAAATTGCCTCGTCCACTGACTCCCACTTGACCGAGGCGAGCCGGAGACCGGCCGCGAGCGAACCCAACAGCTCGAGGTCGCCGCCGAGCCGCGCCCAATTGTTCGATCCGTCGTGCAGCGGCAATTCGGGCAGCTTCGCCCACACGTTGTGGTCGGAAAGAATCGCATTAGTCACTTTGACGTGCCGAGCTTCCTTCTCCGCGAGCGCCGCGACTCCGGCCTTTATGTTCGGATAAGTGCAAATGTCGGCGTGCTTGCGCATACGCTCGACCAGGCCCTGATTCTTTCCCGCGAGCACCGCAAGTTCCTCGAGCAGACCTGCCTCAGTCGAGACCGACGAACGCAACCTCTGAAAAAATCCCATACCAGTAGCCATCTCTCCCACCAATGCGCACGGTTGTGGGCCGCGGAGTCTCATGCCTTCGCGCCCGAGCGCGGCGGGCGACAATAGCTATCGGCATCACCAGCGGCGCTGTCAAGTCGAGGTGCCGGTCATGGATCGAATAGCGCGCGCACCAGCGAGGATTCGCGCTTGAAAAATCCCTGGGTGTGATACGAATCCTCAAGACGGAGGAATGCGTAGTCTAGATAGTGCCCAATTTCATGCATCAGCGTCCGCACAAACGTCTTTGGCTTGACTACCTCGTGACGCTGCGCCGTGCGCATCCAGAGCACGATCGACGGCGGCGTTCGCCGGCGCGGATCGTATGGATAGAACAACCCGTGCAGTTCGCCGCGAGTGTTGCGCGGCCTGACGCCGCGAACCCCTACGCTTACCGGCTGAGCGCCGAGCCCGCGGCATATCTCGGCCGTGAGCGCGCGAGCGAATGTGGCGGTCGCGGCAAGGTCGCCGGTCTCGAGCGCCCGCATCAGCGCGTCCATCGCGCCCCGCGCCGCGACGCTGGGTGCAATGTCGAAGCGCTCGATCTCATCACTCTTCAGATAGGTCCGCTGCGCGCGCGACGTGAGCCGGTAGAAAAATGCCGGCAGGCGCGTCTCGGAATTTGTGCGAAGTGTCAGGCCGGTCGCCACCGCACCTCCATATCCCGGATACTCACTTCCGGCGCCTCATCCACTTTCATATCATCCGCGCTATAGGCAGAAGGGGCAACCATCATGCAACTGATTACCGTCGAAATCATGAAACCCGACGATGCCAACGTGATCGTCGGCCAGGCGCATTTCATCAAGACCGTCGAAGACGTTTACGAAGCGCTCGTGCAGGCG
>JBGPNU010000237.1:0-5609 GCA_041487675.1 Binatus sp. (SeqCode) | reverse complement strand
GGTGCCACTGGCACACGGCCGGCGCGATTCCTAGAGCGCCGGGAGAGGTTCAACGCGAAAATCGTTCTACCTCGGCCCGCGCGCTCACTTTTTTGTGTCATCCCGAGCGAAAGCGAAGGACCCCGGATCTTTCTCTCGCGGGGTATGGATAGTGAATCGATCCTGAGCGAAGGCGAAGGGCGCTGTTAGAAGTTCGTGGCGTGATACCTCGCCCGTTCTTTCACGGGAGAGGAGGCCGACCGTCTGGCGGTCGGTAGGTGAGGTTCTGCTCCTTACCTCGCCCACCTCAAATCGTCGACGCGTTCCGCGCGACGCGCGTCGCCAGGAGAAAAGTGAACGCGGCAAACGCGATCGCGATGCACACCGACGATCCCATCGGCATCGTCGCACCGCTGGCGGCGGGCTCCGCGAGATAGAGTCCGTGGCGAAGCGCCTCCATCGCGTAAGTCAGGGGATTCAGCCGCGTCGTCCACTGAAACCATGCCGGCGCGCCCGCCACCGGAAAAACCGCTCCCGACAGCATCCAAATCGGAAGCAGGATCATATTCATGAACGCATGGAAGCCCTGGGTGGATTCGATCCGCCACGCCATCATGAGTCCGATGCTGGTCATCGCGAACGCGATAATCGCCATCATCGCGGCCGACACTACGATCGCTTCGAGACTGAGGCGGATTCCTGCCAGCGGCGCCAGCGCGAGGAAGATAACTCCCTGCATCAGCGCCAGGGTCGTGCCGCCAAGCGCCTGGCCCAGAACGATTGTCGCGCGTGAAATCGGCGCGACCAGCACGCCTTGAAGGAAGCCCTGGCGGCGATCGTCCACGGTCGAGGCGGTCGCGAAGATCGCCGTGAACAGAAGCATCAGCACGATCACCCCAGGATAAAAGTATTGCGCGTAGTTGCCGCCGGATGGCATCCCGCTCGGTTTGAATGACGCTTGCAGGCCGGCGCCGAGCAGCAGCCAGAAAACCAGCGGCGTCAAAATCGCGCTCATCACGCGGATCGGCTGCCGGATGAAGCGTACGATCTCCCGCTGCCAGAGCGTTCCTGCCTGAAGAAAAATTTCGCGCATCTTTGTCTAGTCTTCCGGTTGTGTATTTGCGAAGAACTGATGCCCGGTCAGATGGACGAACACGTCTTCGAGAGTTGGCTTGCCGAATGAGACCGATTCGACCTCGTCGCCAAATGCGTCGATAAGATCGCGAACCAGTTCGTGCCCACGGAGTCGTTCGATACGAATCGTCCCATCAACCAACTGGCTCTTGAGCTTGAAGCGCTGGAGAATTTTTCGCTGCAGCAGTTCGGGCGCATCGGCGCGGATCACAACGACGTCGCCGCCGACTTCCGACTTGAGTTCCGCAGGCGGCGCGATTGCGGCCAGCTTCCCCTGGTGGAGAATCCCGATCCGATCGCATCGCTCGGCCTCTTCCATGAAATGAGTCGTCAGCACGACGGTTACTCCATCGTGCTCGCGCAGATACCCGAGGTAGTTGAAAAATTCGCGACGCGCCGCCGGATCAAGCCCCGTGCTCGGCTCGTCGAGCAGCAGCAGTTCCGGCTCGTGCAAGAGCGCCTTGGCCAGTTCGACGCGCCGCTGAAGTCCGCCCGACAGCGTTTCCACCAGATCGCGCGCGCGCGCCGTAAGTCCGAGCCGCTCGAGCATCGCGGCACTCCGCTCGCGAAGCCGCTTACCGGTGATTCCATACAGATGACCGTGATGCGCAAGATTCTCGGCGACGGTCAGCTTGCCGTCGAGACTCGGATGCTGAAACACGACGCCCAGCCGCCGGCGCACCCAGGTCGTCTCTCCCGCCAGCTCGCGCCCGAGCATCCGCGCGCTCCCCGACTGAATTGGCACTAGGGTCGAGAGCAACCTGAAAAGCGTGGTCTTGCCGCCACCATTCGGTCCGAGAAAGCTGAAAATTTCGCCGCGAGCAACCGCGAAACTCACGTCTGACAGCGCCTCGCGATCGCCGTAGCGAAAACCGAGCGCGCTCGCTTCGATCGCCGGGGAGCGAACGCTCGCCGCGTGGTCAGCAGGCTCTGATCGATTAGAAATTGTCGAGGCGCCCATGGTCAGAGATTTTTTACGGTTCGCCGAGTCCGCCGGCCGGCCGCGAGCCTTGCTCCGGCAGTCCGACTTCCGCGCGATGCCATCCGTCTTGAAACGCCGAGGTGCGCTCGACGCCGCTGCCATGACCCGAGGCATGGCCGACGAAGTCGTCACCGGTCATCTGGTAGTAGCGCGTAACTTCCACCGGATCGAGCCGCCTGATCCCAAGCCGCGCAAGCGAGTAACCGGCGAACTGATCGGCGGCGAGCTCCTTGTTCCTTACCGGGACGTTGTTCTGCCCCGGATCGAAGTCGGCATGCGCGAGGTGGCCGATTTCATGCGCGAAGATCGCGTACAGCATCGGACGAACCGCGTCTTGATCGTCGATCTTCATCCACTTTTCCATCAGGTTGTTGAGGAATTCTAGATTGTAGAAAATGCAACCGCCGCTGTGCGCGTGAGGCGAAACGGCTTTCACCGATTCGTACACCGGGAAGTTGGTTCCCCACATGTCGTTGAGCTGCGCAACGATCGATTTGTAGGGTTCCTCCGCGGGACGCGCGGCCTCGCCGCATGCCTCCATCTTGGCGCCAGCTTTGGCGGCAGGCGCCTCCCCGGTTTCCGCCGGCGCGTTTGTGGTATGCCGTTCGATCACGTGCCAATCGTCGTCGGCGCGAATCGATCGGGGTAACGCGACGCTCGCAAGAAGCGCAATCGTAACGAGCGCGGATCTTCCACGCCATCGCGATCGAAAACAGTCCGATTGGTTCGATTTGCTCAATTGGTCACGGCGCCGCGCGATGACGATGATACCAGGTGCGCATACTTCGCCATCACGCCGCTCTTGTAATGTGGCGCCGGTGCTTTCCAGTCCTTGAGCCGCGTCTTGATCTCCGCATCGGTGAGATCGATGTCGAGCCGGCGCTTCGCGATGTCGAACGTGATCGTGTCGCCGTCGCGAATCGCCGCGATCGGTCCGCCGACGAATGCTTCGGGTGCGATATGACCCGCCATCAGGCCGTGCGTCGCGCCTGAAAAACGTCCATCGGTCATCAGCGCGACCGATTCGCCAAGTCCCTCTCCCACCAGCGCCGCCGTGACGCCGAGCATTTCCGGCATCCCGGGCGCGCCCTTGGGACCCTCGTAACGGATCACCATCACGTCGCCGGCCTTAATCTGCCGCTTCGAGACCGCCCGGAACGCATCGTTTTCCGAGTTGAACACTCGCGCCGGCCCGCTATGCTTCATGAGTTCGTGCCCGGCGACTTTGACCACGCATCCCTCGGGCGCGAGGTTGCCCTTGAGAATCACCAGCCCGCCGCTTTCCTTCAGTGGATGCTTTAGCGGACGGACGACTTCCTGGCCCGCTGTTTCGCGCGCGGCGTCGGCCTCGGCGCCGATCGTTTTGCCGGTGACTGTGAGTTCGTTTTGATGAAGCAAGCCGGCTTCCTTGAGCCGTTTCGCGATGAGCGGAATCCCGCCCGCCTTGTACATGTCGGTCGCCATGAAGCGGCCGCCCGGCTTCAGGTCGGCGAGCAGCGGAGTCCGCGAGCTGATGCGATCGAAATCGTCGATATCGAGCGCGATTCCCGCTTCATGCGCGATCGCCAGCAAGTGCAGCACCGCGTTGGTCGAGCCCCCGGTCATCGCGACCGACGCGATCGCGTTCTCAAGAGCCTTCTTGGTGATTATCTGGCTCGGCCGCAAATTCCTCTTCAGCAGATCGACGGCGAGTTGCCCGGCCTGGAAGGCGCTCTCGGGTTTTTTCGGATCGGTCGCGGGGATGCTGTTCGAACCCATCGGCGAGATGCCGAGAAGTTCGGTCGCAGTCGCCATCGTGTTGGCCGTGAACTGGCCGCCGCACGCGCCAACTCCCGGACACGCGACGTCTTCGAGCCGCTTCAAGTCTTCGAGTTTCATCTTACCGGCGGAATGGGCGCCGACCGCCTCGAACACATCCTGAATTGAAACGTCCTGATCGCCGAAGCGTCCGGGCTGAATCGATCCGCCGTAAATCATCAGCGAGGGCAGGTCGAGTCTGAGCAATGCCATCACGGTCGCCGGGATAGTCTTGTCGCATCCCGACATCGCGACCACGCCGTCGAACAGATGCCCGCGCACGGTGAGTTCGATCGAGTCGGCGATTACCTCGCGGCTGATTAGCGACGCGCGCATCCCATTGGTGCCCATCGAGATTCCGTCGCATATCGCAATCGTGTTGAACTCGATCGGCGTCGCCCCTGCCGCGCGGATGCCGCGTTTCACGTGCTCCGCGAGGTCCCGCAGATGCGCGGTGCACGGCATGATTTCGATCCACGTATGCGCGACCCCAATAAGCGGTTTGCTCAAGTCTTCGTCGGTGAACCCGACCGCTTTGAACATCGCGCGAGCGGGCGCCCGCGAAGGTCCGTCGACCAGGATGCTGCTATTGGTTCTGAGCGAATTCTTGTCATCTGCCATGTTTGAATTTGTATAACAGCGCGCGCCTCCGCGAAATCCCGCAATTAACGGCCTCAAGTCTGGATTCCATTTCCCCGAAACCCCTTACGGGTGGAGTTTACCCTGAGCGAAGCCGAAGGGGACTTCCCGTCGGGAAGACGAAGATGCGGGCTTCGCCCTCCGGGAGGGGTGAAGGAGGAGTAGTCCTACATTGGGTGCAGAGGCTGCCCCTGCCGTCGGAGCCGCTCCTTGCTCTCCGCGGTCCAGACTTTATCGATGCTGTAAGCCGTCTCGAACGCCCGCGCTCCCTCTGGAAGCCGCAGCCATGGCACCTTGCTCCTGGTGAAGATGTGCACATCGGGCGTCACTGCTTCCGGCGTGTCGAGCGTTCCCGCACGCACGAACAACGCATCGCCGGGCGCGACCTGATAGCGGCTCCATACGTAGGTGCCACACTTGTCGCAGAAGAACACCTCGTGATCTTTCCTGGTGCCTCCTTTGAGCGTGAACGACTTCGGAGTCGCGCCAGTTCTTTCTACGCATTCCCGCTCGATCCAAATGTTGATCACAAACCCGCTGCCGGTAACGCGCTGGCAATCCCGGCAGTGACAGGCATGAACAATCAGGGGGCTGGCGGTCAATTTGTATCGGATCGCGGCGCAAGAACATCCACCTTCCAGATTCATAAAAGCCTCCGGCGTATCAAAACTACGCGACGCACTGAACTGCTATCGACATTTCTCATGCTCAGCTTGCCCCGACCGGATGCGAGAACCGGTCGGGGCACTCGAACATCTCTACTCAGCCTTATGGCAAACGGCTTCGACGTTGTTGCCGTCGGGATCCGTCACGAACGCGGCGTAGTAGTTGGCGTGGTACTCGGATCGGAGCCCGGGCGCGCCATTGTCTTTTCCGCCGGCGGCGATAGCCGCCGCGTGGAACGCCTTTACCGACGCCCGATCGTTCGCCGCAAACGCGACGTGCGCGGACCCGCGCACCTCGCCCTGCCCGAGCCAAAAGGCCGGCGCACCCTTAGGCCCGAAGCCGACCGCGCTCTTGTCCTCGTACTGGACGCTGAACTTGAGCGGCGCCAGGGCGGCCGTGTAGAAACGCTTGC
>JBGPNU010000236.1:0-5646 GCA_041487675.1 Binatus sp. (SeqCode) | reverse complement strand
TTTGCCGAGCGCTTCACCCTGGCGATGCCAGGTGTGGCCGTTGGATCCGGCGCCGTGGACGAACAGAATTATCCGGCCCCGCGAAAAGTCAGGCACAACGTCGGGCAGCGTGGTAACGCCGCGATAGTAGTAGTAGGTCGCGTAGCCTTTTACTTCGGTGTACTTGGTGGGCATCGGCGCGAAACTCTCCGCCATTTGCATTTGACGGTTAGCTATTAGGTTAGCGGCGTGCTTGTCAAACGGCGCCGGGCTTTAGACATCTCGCCTGCCAAGGATCAGCGGTTCGTGCAACGTCAAGCTCCGCGACCCGCCCAGTTTCGCGGCTTCCGCCAGCATCGCGTCGGCGCGTTCGCGCTCGCTCATGGGTATCAAGGGCATCCATCTAATCCTGATCCACTCTTCGACATCCGCCCACTTGATCGTAAACGGCGCCGCGCGTTCCTGGAGGCGCAGACCGGACTTGGCAAACGCCCGATGGTAGCAGTCGTCATGGCCCGCACTGGCTTCCTGGCGCGGCGCACGCCGAAAGATGACCTCGTTATATTCGCGCCATCGATCCGGACCGACGATCGCGCTCAGCATCTGTCGAACACTGTCGTCTCGCTGCCCGCTTGCAACCAGCACCCCGCCGGGCCCCAGGCATCGCGCGATCTCCGCCACACTGCCATCGAGATCCGCGACGAACTGCAACACGTGGCTCGCGAAAATGAAATCGAACGATTCCGGCTTGAACGGCAGTCGTGACACGTCCGCGCGGAGCAGCCGGCACTTCATGCCGACTCGATCGCGCGCGGACAGTAGCATGTCGATTGACAAATCGACTCCGGTCACCCGGCGATTTCCCGGCGCCGCCGCAAACTTCGCGAGATAGGTCCCATTGCCGCATCCGACATCGAGCACATCGCGCGCCTGCGCGATTTCCCCCGCGATCGCCTCGAGCACGGCGAGGCGCCGATTCCCGTAGTACTCGCCATCGCCATAAGTCGCGGCCAGACGGCCGAAGTACTCGGCTATCTGTGAAGGTCTGCGATTGTCCCGGGGTTGCGCCGGAATCCACGTCGCGCTGTCCTTTTTTCCTTCTATCATTCTGAGCGGAGCATGACCGTTCGACTTCGCCGAGGATGACAGAAAAGCAGGCGCGCCGAGAATACCTTGCCGGCTACTTTCTCGCTTTGCGGCCTTTGGGCTTGCGCGTCGGCGCCGATCTTCCATCGATTGGCCCGGCCTCTCCATGCTCCCATTTCTCAATCGACGCGCGGCTGAACCGCCACGCACTGCCGACTCGAAAGCCGGGAATTCGCCCTTCGCGCAACAATCTATAGATCGTCGTCGGATGGACCCTAAGATGGGCTGACAGTTCGGTTATGGTGAGGATTTCCTCTTCGGACGCCATCGCAACGATTCCCCCCGAGAGATTTATACTCGCACTGTAAGCAAGCCTTATCGCTCGAAGCCGCTCATAAACACGATGTTCAGCCTCTAATCGTGCCACGCTTAAGTCAATACGGTTTAATTGCACATCGCTCGGGTGTAGAGCCTTGGCGAAAGCGAGCCAGACTGAGTTATGGTTTGCGAAAGTCGGGCAGCGCCCTTTCAAAGCGGCGTTTCGATGCCGCCCGGGCTGCCGATGCGGGAGAGTGCGAAATGGCATACGAGGCAATCGAAGTTAAGCATGATGGCGCGGTGGCATGGCTCACCCTTAATCGTCCGCACAATTTGAACGCGCTCAGCGCGCAAATGGTGGCTGAGCTCGAAGACTTCCTGCACCGGCTCCCGGCGCAAACCGACACGCGAGTAGTAGTGATGAAGGGCGCCGGCCGCGCGTTTTGCGCCGGACTCGATCTGAAGGAGCAAAATCGCGGCGGTATCGGCCTCGGTTCCTCGATCACCGACACGGTCGAGACGCAACGCCGGATGAGCGATCTCGTGGTCGCGATGCGTCGTGCGCCGCAGCCGTTCATCGCGGCAATCCGCGGACCTGCAGCCGGCGGAGGGTTCGCACTCGCGCTCGGATGCGACGTTCGCATCGCAGGTGAATCCGCCCGCTTCAACGCCGCGTTCATCCGTATCGGGCTCAGCGCCTGCGACATGGGCGTGAGCTATTTCCTGCCGCGCGCCGTCGGCAGCTCGGTCGCATCCGAGCTGATGCTGACCGGAAGATTCATCAACGCGCAGCGCGCGCTCGCGACCGGGCTGGTCTCCGAGCTGATGCGCGACGCCGAGGTCGATGCCGCCGCGGCGAAGCTTGCCCTCGAGATGACCGAGACCTCGCCGCTCGGTCTCAGACTTACCAAGGAATGTCTTTCGATGAGTATCGACGCCGGGAGTCTCGAGCAGGCTCTTGCGATCGAGGATCGCAACCAGGTGCTATGCGTTCGCGCCGGCTACATAGACGAAGGGGCTCGCGCATTTCTGGAAAAGCGCAAGCCCCGCTTCGCTCCCCGCGCCTGACGCGGCACAAACTCGACTCGTCGCTTAGCGCGACGCTACCGTGGTCATCTCGACCAGTCTCGCCACCAGGTACAGCGGTTGCCCGTTGTGCCATACGCGGAACTGAACCCGCTGTCCGGGTGAGTACTGCTCGATCAGATCGTCAAATGCCTTCGCGTCGGGAACGGTCTTGCCGTCGAATTCGCTGATAACGTCGCCGGGTCGAATCCCGGCCTTGTCCGCGGGGGATCCGATAAATACCGCCTGCACTTTCGCGCCCCAGACTTCGGGCGCCCATGCGGTCGTCACCCCAAAGTACGCGGGACCATCCGCCGGACGGACGTCAGGATGCAGAAAATGCACGCGCCTCACGCCGCTCACGCGATGCACGATCTGCTGGATTCTGCGCGCCTCGTCGAGACTGTAAACGTCACCCGCCAGGTACGCTTCGCCCTTGTGCGAGACCGACACGCCGATATCGGTGAACGCGCGGGTTTTGAGCGTGTCCTTGATCGCAGCCTCAAGCTCGCCGGGTTCCAGCACATCCCGGGCCGATGCCAGTTCGGCATCCGAATCCGGGAGAATCACCCAAGTCGAGATCAATTCCTGCGCGCTCTTGAGCGACGACGCCCGGAGCGCCGGGGTCGGAACCGCTTTCGCGAAGATTTTCGGTCCATTGAAGATTGGCGCCCGAGTGACCAGGACCGCTACCCACACGAGCAACGCGGCGCCCATAACGCCGAACGCGAAGTCGCGCCTGCTGGTATTCCGACCATCGATCTCACGCGCCATCGCGGGCTCGGTGGTTTCGGCTCCGGGAAACTCTTGGGGAAACTCCGGCTCATCTGAACTCTCGGGAAAATCCTCGCAAAACGCCTTGTCGGCAGCCGCGATTTGCTCCAAGTCCTCGAGGGTGCGGGGGACGCCGTCGATCATCGCGACGATATCCGCCGAACTCTCCGAGTCGCCCTTCCCGGCGTCGAGAACAGCCGGGGCCTCGGATATGGCCGCCCCCGGCGGATGCTCGCGTCCGATACCGACATCTTCCTCGAGCTTTTCTTGCTCGCGTTTTATCGAAGGCGAGAAATCGGCATAAGTAACCTTGGAGCCTTGGACGGTTGCGTCCTTGGTCTGCGCGCTATTTTCGATTCGCTTGCGCGCGAAGCGCTTGAGCGCTTCTTCGAGCGTCAAGATAGTGTCATGTGGCTGGCCGCCATTCTTGCCCATCGCAGCACCACCGCCGGCATGGATTAGGCATCTCTGAACTTCATCAAAATGCCTTGATTACTCTTAGCAGGGAAATACGCCTTAGGCCAAGCGTCGCGCAATATCATTATCAACAAGCCGCGGCCAATCTGTCTAAATTCATCGAACGCCCGTTAGATTGCTGCCGGTTCTATCGGGGCGTTTTGGCGAGGACGAAGGGCAAAATTTGAGCGCGTCGGGAAGGAACGAAGGCGCGCCGCGAGTATTTCGCGCGCTTTACAAAGCCCGGGTACGGGTAGCACCTAATTAGGTGCTATGCTCACCGAGGGAGTTGCCATGCTCGACATCACCAAGGACATTCAATCTCTAACAAATTTCCGGCGGAAATCGGCGGAATTTCTTAAGGAGATGAAGAAAAGCAAGCGGCCGGTGGTCCTGACCGTCAACGGCAAGGCCGAGGCTGTTGTGCAAGACGCGCAGTCCTATCAGCGATTGCTCGACAGTGCGTCCCGCGCCGACGTTTACGAGGCTGTCCGGCAAGGCCTGGACGATATCGTCAAGGGACGGACGCGCCCGGCCCGCAAGGTATTCAACGAGTTGCGCCGGCGCCATGGCGTATCTCGTTGAATTGACGCTGCGCGCCGAGCGAGACCTCGACTACCTCTACCAGCGAATCTCGGCAGACGATTCGGCGGCGGCTGCCCGTTGGTTCAACGGGCTCGAAGAGGCCATCTATACCCTCGAACGGTTGCCGCGCCGATGCCCGGTAGCGTTCGAGAGCAAAAAGGCCAAACGACGGTTGCGGCATTTGCTCTATGGCGCGAAACGCGACCTGTACCGGGTGATTTACGAAATCGACGAATCGCGCAAACTGGTTCGTGTCTTGACGATCAGGCACGCGGCGATGGACGAGTTCTTCCGCGGCGCATGAAAACTCAGCGCCCGGCGCTACGACTCGCGATTTCGTAGCCCAGCCCGGTTCCATGAGTCGCGATTACGCAAGGGCTTGCCTTCACAGCCCCGCCCCCGCATTCTTGCTCAGATGCCGCACGCGCCCTTCGAGACAAGTGGGCAGCCCCGGAGCGGGAAGTGACTCTGGAAACTTGGGCCTTCTTCTGCCTGACCGAGACGCTCCTCTGCCTCAGTCCCGGACCGTCCGTTCTCCTTGTCATCTCACTCGGGATGACGCGCGGCCAGGCCGCCGGAATACTGGCTGCCGTCGGTGTCCTCGCGGCAAACGCCGTCTACTTCGGTCTTTCGGCGACTGGATTGGTATCCGTTCACACGATTTCCGCGGAGGCGTTTCTGGTCATCAAATGGATCGGAGCTGCATATCTGATCTGGCTCGGATTGCGAATGATTGTACGGTCTTTCACGCGGCAAGCGGACGCCCCGATCCAGCCCTCATCCACTCCCAGAGGACGCTCCTTCTGGCAAGGCTTCGTCACTCAGGGGGCGAAGCCCAATCTCATCGTCTACTTCACCGCGATCCTGCCGCAATTCATCGACCCGAAGGAGCCCCTTGCTTGGCAGATCCTGATTCTCGCCTTTAGTTCTTTTGCGATCGAGTTCGTGGTGCTGTCCATTTATTCTGCCGTCTCTTACCGGGCTGGCCGCCGTGCAGCGCCTCACTTCCGGCCGGTGATCGAACGCGTCGGGGGTGGCCTTCTCATCGGAGCCGCGGTCGGCCTTGCGAGACTTCGCCGTGGATGAACTAGCAAGTGACCCCGTAACGGCCAGCCGCGCGTGGAAGTGAAATAGTTCAAGTTTGCGCGGTGCCGGTCGTCAGATTGCCTCGCTGACTGCGTCCTCGCGCTGGGTCGGTTTTGGGCGCGATTCGAGCGGCGTGTAATGCCGGAGACCCTCGCCGATATAGACCTGTCGGGGGCGCGCAATCTTCTGCTCAGAATCGCGGACCATCTCGGCCCATTGCGCCATCCAGCCTGAGGTCCGCGGAATCGCGAACAGCACCGGGAACATCGTCATCGGAAATCCCATCGCCTGGTAAAT
>JBGPNU010000235.1:0-5646 GCA_041487675.1 Binatus sp. (SeqCode) | reverse complement strand
GCCGGATCTGGATGCCGCGCGGCGTGCCCTACGGAGCAACCAATGAGTTACCGGGCTTTGGGAATTTACCGCGAACCCGAATTTTCTCCCGGCAAGGTCGAGGCCGATGCGGCCATCCTGGACGCCACCTTGCAGGAATTGAAGCGCGAAGGAGTCGAGATTGCGGCGATCGATGCGGTCAGCTTCGGTAACGCCGCGCTCGCGCGCGCCGATATAATCTTGCCGATGTGCCAGGGCGAACGCGCGCTCAAGCGCCTTGCCGAGGCCGAGCAGGCCGGCGCGATTGCGATCAATTCCGCGCTCTCGATCCGCAACTGCTACCGCGACCTGCTCGCTCCGGGCCTCGAACGCGCCGGCGTGCCGACGCCAGTGGGGGCGCTGGTCGCCACCGACGAGCCACTGGACCCGCGCAAACTCGCCGGCGTCGATCTGTCGGCGGGCGTGTTCGTCAAGCGTGGCGATATGCATGCACTTGCCGCTGAAGACGTGCAGCGCGCTTCCGATCGCGCCGGGATCGAATTGATTCTCGCTGATTTTGCGCGGCGCGGGATTCGCTCCGCCTATCTTCAGCAGGAATTCTCCGGCCGGGTCGTAAAATTTTACGGAGTGAGCGGCGGCGACTATTTCAGCGCGCATCTCGAGGATGAAGAAGTTTCCGAAGCCAGCGTTCGCGCGCTGTCGGAGGCCGCCTCGACCGCTGCCGCCGCGCTCGGTCTCGAAGCATGGGGTGGAGACGCGGTCTTGAGTGGCGATCGATTTGCGATTATCGACTTTAACGACTGGCCGAGCTACAGCCGGGTGCGGGCGCCTGCCGCGCGCGCGATTGCGCGGCGCGCGATGAACCTGCTAACTCGCCCGGCACAAGCGGGCCAGAAATTGAAATAAGGAATCAAGCGCCATTTCAACCACCAACGGCAAACTGCCGGTAATCAAGACCGCCATTCCCGGTCCCAAGTCGAAGGAAATTTTCGACGCCGAACAGCGCTACATCGCGCCCGGGCGCCAGCGGATTTCGCTGCTCGCCGGCCTCGCATTCGATCACGGCGAAGGCGCGACGCTCACCGATGCCGACGGCAACACTTACGTCGATTTCTTCGCCGGAGTCGCGGTCGCGAGCCTCGGTCATGGGCATCCCGCACTCGCGCAGGCGATCGCGCATCAGGCGTCGCGGCTGATGGTCGGCACCTTCGCGACCAAAGAGCGCGCCGCGGCGTTCAAGCTGCTGAGCGAAGTCGCGCCCGCCGGGCTGAACCGCGCACATCTATATAGCGGCGGCGCCGAAGCGGTTGAAGCCGCGCTTCGACTCGCGCGGTCGGCGACCGGGAAGCATGAAGTCGCGAGTTTCTGGGGTGGATTCCACGGCAAGACCGGCGGCGTGATCGGTCTTATCGGCGATGAATCGAAGCAAGGCTACGGCCCGTTGCAGGGCGGGCAGTACACGGTGCCGTATGCGGACTGCTACCGATGCCCGTTTCAGTTGAAGTATCCCGAGTGCGGGCTCTATTGCGTCGATTTCGCGCGCCAGCAGATCAAGATGAGTAGCGGCGGCGCGCTCGCCGCCATTGTCGCGGAGCCGATGCAGGGCACCGCCGGCAACGTGATACCGCCCGACGACTGGATGCCGGCGGTAAAATCCGTGGCCAAGGATTTCGGCGCGCTGCTGATCGCCGACGAAATGATCACCGGCTTCGGACGGACCGGAAAATGGTGGGGCGTCGAGCACAGCGGCGCGAAGCCCGACATCGTCACCGTGGGCAAGGGCATGGGCTCCGGATTTCCCGTCTCGGGCGTGCTGCTCGGCGACGAACTCGGCAAAGCGGAGCCGTTTTCCAAACCGAGCGCGTCATCGTCGAGCTACGGCGGAAATCCACTCGCCGCGGTTGCGGTGGCCGAGACGATTCGCGCGATTCAGAAACAGCATCTGGTCGAGAATTCGCGCAAAGTCGGCGCGCTGATGCTCTCGCGGCTGGCGCAACTCAAAGAAAAATACCAATTCATCGGCGACGTTCGCGGCAGGGGACTGCTGATCGGCATCGAGCTGGTCCGCGATCTCAAGAGCAAAGAACTGCTCGGCCGGCGAGTCACCGAGCTGATTTTCGCCCAATGCCTCAAGCGCGGACTCGTCATCATGGGCTACTTCCCCAAGATTCGCATCAATCCGGCGCTCGTGATCACAGAGGCGCAGGCGGAAGCCGGCATCGCGATCCTCGACGAGGTATTTGCGCACGTCCGCGACCACGTCGATTGGCGAAGCGCGTAGGGAGTTACGTCGGGAGTTCTTGCGATGGCCAATCCGAATGGCAACGCGGCGCTGTTTTTCGACCTCGGCGGCACGCTGGTCAAACTGAACGAGCAGAGATCGCTGCCGCTCGATGCGAGCGGCAACGTGATCGTCGAGTTGCTGCCGAATGTGGCGGAAAAACTCCGTCCCATGCACGACCGTCTGATGTTCGTCGTTACCAACCAGGCCGGAATCGCGCGCGGATGGTTCAAGGATGAAGCGGTCGAGGCCGCGCTCGTGGAACTCGACCATCAACTCGGCGGCATTCTCACCGCATGGCTGGTCTGTCCGCACATCGACGACGACAAATGCGAATGCCGCAAGCCCAAGGGCGGCATGATCACGGAGCTTGCCGAGTTGTACGGCGTCGATCTGAGTTCATCCACGATGGTTGGCGATCAGGAAGTGGACAGGCAGGCGGGCGAGGCCGCCGGCGTCGGCAAGTTCGTATTCGCCGAGGATTTTTTCGGCTGGGCCAAGGGAAGAACTTAATTGTAGCCTTTGCGAAACCCACCGTGGGTTTCGCGCTTCCTCGGTGAACCTACGTTCTGGGAAGGGTGCAGGGACTGGCCCCCGCCATGTTAGAACAGATAAGGGAGAAGAGGAGGAAAAAAATGAAAATCGGATTGCTAACGCCTTTCACCGGCAAGAATGCGCATCCAGCCGAGTTTGCGCGAGTGGCGGAATCGCTCGGCTTCGAATCGATCTGGGTGCCGGAGCATCCCGCGCTCCCGGTCAATCTCAAGACTCAGTTTCCCGGCGGTGGCGCGATTCCGCCCATGTATCATCAGATGGCCGATCAACTGGTCGCGCTCAGCATGGCGGCCGCGGTGACGAAGAATCTGAAACTCGCCACCGGCATCTGCCTGGTTCCCGAGCACGAGCCGATTGCGCTCGCCAAGCAAATCGCAACCCTGGACGCATACTCGGAGGGCCGCGTTCTGTTCGGGATTGGCGCCGGATGGCTCCGCGAGGAGAGCGAATTATTCGGCGTCGATTTTCCGCATCGATGGACCCAGACTGCGGAGATGGTCGCGGCGATGCGCAAACTCTGGACCGACGACCAATCCGCATTTGAGGGCAAGTACGTCAAGTTTCCGCCGATTCGTTGCTATCCCAAGCCCGCGCAGAAGTCCGGGCCGCCGGTGCTGATCGGCAGCCTCGACAAAAATGCCCTGAAACGCGTCGCGAAATGGGCCGACGGATGGTGCCCGATTCGCTTGGGTGCTCCCGCGTTCAAGGAACGGGTCGATGAACTGAAGCGCGAGTGCGCCGCCGTCGGACGCGATTTCTCGCAGCTCGACATCACCATATTGGGCGGCATCGCGGGTGATCGCGCGAAAGTGCAGGACGGGCTGAAGGAGTTCGCGGCGGCCGGAGCGCATCGCTTTGTAGCCGGACTCGGCGATCTCACCTTCGAGTCGTCGGAGGGCACGCTCAAGAAGATGGCATCGCTGTACATCTAACTATTAAACTATTGAGCCAATGAGTAGGAGTCCGAGTAACAACGAGGATCCGGTGACGCGGTTACATACCCATTATTTCCAAGCCTCCGAACTCATGCGGAGACACTTTCACAAGCTGGACGCAGAACGAAAGGATAGGGGCAAGTTGTCACGGGCTAAGAGGGCTGACTGGTATCAATACTGGAAATTTTGGCTAGGCACTCTGTACGTCGTCATCGAGGGGTTTGAGGGACTGAAAATAGAAGCTATTTTGAGTACGAGGGGGGGAGAGTTTGTTGAATTGATTCCGCAGTGTCGGGAACTCAAACGCATAACAGATCAACACAAAGATAGCCTTCGGCTTTTCCGAAATGGCACATTTCACTTTCATCGCCATCCGGAGAATTTAGCTCAATTTTTCCCGGACGAGGACAGGATCGCAAGATTGAAGTGGGCAGAAGAATTGCACTTGAAACTGGCGGCTTTTTTTTCAAAGTACAGAGGAATCCGAGTGCTCGCCTATCTTGAGGAAGCCCACGTGTGGGATCCGTAGAGACGTGCCACAGAATCGACGAGCAAGCTCTTCAACTGTGATAAGCGAGCGTCTGAATCGCCGCCAAGTCTATACGTTCGACGTGCATCATCATGCGGCCAGCGACTTTCATGGCGAGCCCGGCCAAGTCCATTGAGACTCCTGCGACGCTATGCATCCACTCGTTTCTCGCTTTTCGCACTAGGTTGATGTCGTTGTAATCACTCAGCAATAGTTCGTCACACAGCGAAAGGATTTCCGAAATCACTGCGGCCGTAAATTCGCGGCCCTCGATCAAGCGTTTCCTTCGATCGGCATTTATGAACGTCTGAGGCTCGGCGTCGACGATCCGCTTCCGGTTTGCTTCCACATAGCGGTTCCAGAGCGTGCGGAGAAGTTTTTCAATAACGGCCCAGGCAATGATGAGCGCGACACTGTAATTGTGATCCTGATATGCAAGGTTCGCTCTCGCGAAAAGGTCGGTCAGGGTCAATAGGTTATCGTCCGGACGCAGCATGATCCGATCCAGCACTTCAAACGACTTCTCGACCACATCGAGGCGAATATTCTCGGAGCGCCGCGATAGATATTCGGCGACCGCGGGATCGTCGCGTTTCTCGAAAAGGAATCGAAGGAAAAGGTCTCCTACGCTGGGGTCAGAATCGTCCAAAGACTTGAATAAGATCAGGTCGGACGGATCTACGACCATCGCCCGAGATGAGTACGGTCCGCCAGCTTTCATTTGCGCCGTCTGCAAGCAGAGAAGGTGCGTGTTGAGAACGCGGCACCGGTACAGTTGAATCTCTGCGCCCTCGTGAAAGCTGAAGTTCAACGGGTCGGTGAATTTCCCCCTGTTCGTGCCGGAAAAGTCGAAAACAAACAGTCCTTCTCGGAGTACCTTGACACTCAAACCGCAGGATAAGTCCTGTCTAAAGACTTCCGCACCCGGCGAATCGTCTGGCGCCGAATGCGGTTCGCTGCCAACCCACACGAACGGCCATTTGTAATAGCCGGCGGAGTTCCTTGTTGGTATCGAGATTTCCAGGCGCGCCATGCAAAATCACTCCTCCACCCCACAAAGACTTGTTGTCCTCGTCGTGCCCCCGTTCGCCCTTATTCTAAGAATGAGTTCTCTTTGCCGGTGTCACGCGTCACCGACGGCAGAAGCCGTTGGCGGTTGTGTCGTCGAATCGAGGTCGAGCGCCTGCTCAACTTCTACTTCAGCTCCGCCAATTGCGAGGTCAGTATAGTGCCGCGTCGCCGGGTCTTTCTTCAGCCGATGGCGCAACCGTGTGAGCCTCCAAAGGAATAGCAGCGCCGGCACATACGTCTTGGCAATCTCTTTGGCTCGGCGAGGATAGAAGAGCAGGGCGGACTCGCGCTTCATG
>JBGPNU010000234.1:0-5676 GCA_041487675.1 Binatus sp. (SeqCode) | reverse complement strand
ATCGAGGTCGGTGTCGCGATGACTCTTAAGTTCACTCAATATCGCACCATTCGCAGGATGCCTTGACGATACGCTTTTGGCGGCTATGAGGGAAGCAGATTGTTATCTATCGAACAAGTACGTTGTCTTGAAAAGAACCGGGAAAAAAACTCCCGGGAAGCGTCCGGCGCGGAGTGCCCGCTGGTTTCCGCACCGTTGGCGCTGATCAAATCGACCGAGCTGAAGTAGGGGGTTTTAGCTAGCCGAAGACAGTCCAAATCTCGATTTCATGCAAGACGGCGAGAATAGCTATAGTCAGTTGAAAAAAAGAGATGGAAATTGAATGATTCTAGCCATTGATAGATACAGCACTACTTCACCCGCTTCCCATACTCGCCATTCAGATGGACTAGCAGGGTGTTGAAAAACACAAATCAAATGTCGGTTTCGAGTCTAAGCGTTTCGACTCTACGCACGAAGCCGGATTGGCATCATCACGCACCACGGCCGGCTATGGCGTGGCGGCCTTCCAGGATCTGCCATCAACCACCGAATGTGCCTGGGCCAGGAAACTCTCCAGGTGCTCGCGATTGACGGTAAACTGATGATGCTCGCGCGAAATCAGGGTTTTTTTCTCGAACCGGATAAGATGCTCAGTGATCCGCGGGCGCGAAGCACCGACCAGGTCGGCAAGATCGCGATGTCGGGGATGGACGGTGAGGCGGATCCCTTTTCCATTGCGGACTCCAAAATGCTCGCTCAGTTCGAGCAGAATCAGCGCGAGGCGCTCTTCGAGCGTGCAACTCATGAAGTTCGAGCATCGCAACTGGACCAGATCCCATCGGCCCAGATAACTCGCCGCCATCCGCTTAAAGTCTTCCGAATCAATACCGAGCGATATTTCAATGAATTTTTCCAGCTCGACGGTTCCGACCTGGCAATCGGTGACTGCCTCGCAGCGGAAGTCGTACTTGATTCCGATCACGCGTGGCGGAAAACCGGGAATCATCCCGGGCGCGACCATCATCAGCAAGGTGCGCGCGCCCTTGCGGTTGCGGCAGGTTATTCGCGCCACGCCGGACAGCAGCACATAGACGAATTCGGGAGAATTCTTTTCCTCGGAAATGACGCCGCGCTTTTCGACGCTGCTGACCGTGAGCGCACCGGCCAGTTTGTCCAATTGGCGCGAGGTCAGCCACGAAATGTTCCCCAGTCCGCGTAATTTGCGGTTTCCCCATGCGCGAGCGGCGACCATGTTAGCAACCTAGCAGAGAGCCGCGAATAACGCGCTTTCCATTCGTCGCGCTTGGTTATCCGTGTAACAGATCGACATGGTGCCCCAATGGCTTTGTCCACCTGCAAGGCATAACCTAAAGGTTCGCACAGATAGTATCGCGATTACCCACATCCAGGCACCAGGGAGTACTCCGGGTGACGCTAGTCAATATCGTCGTGATCCTGGTCGTAGTAGGATTAGTGATGTGGCTAATCAATACCTATATTCCGATGGCCGGTGCCATCAAGAGCCTGCTCAACATAGTCGTGTTCGTGGTTGTGCTGATTTGGCTTCTGCAGACCTTTGGACTGATTGGAAATATCCCGGGACTAAAGATGCCGGCACTGAAGTGAGCGCTACTCACGCGCGCATGATGAAACTGGAAATCAAATGCATCGAGCCAACCGCCGCCATATGCCGGCGATTGGCGCCGAGCCGCGATCTAGCGGCATTCCTTTCAGCAGCCAGGCGGCTCCCGCCGCCAGGCGATTGGTGAAAAGGCGGGCATCCGGGAGACTCCCCCCTCATTCGGTGCCCGCCAACTTATCCGCCCGAGCAGGGCTGACCGAGCAGGGAAGCAGTCACATAGCGGAATCGACGCATGAACGTTCGCAACCACGACTCGCGGAGCAAAAGAGGTATCGACGATGACATTTGAGGAAACCGCAAATTCTTCCGCGCAGAGTGCGATGGATCAGGGTCGCCAGGCCGCGGACAAAGCCGGCCAGGCAGTCAAAGACGCTTACGACGCCGCACAGCAATATGTTCAGGACCAGGTCGGGGATTTCGATCTCCGCGATTTCGTTCGCCGCGAGCCGTGGATTGCAATTGCGGCCGCCTTCGCGGTCGGTTACGTCGTCGCGCAAATCGTCAAGCGAGTGTTCTAGCACGGGCAGATAAAGTTCGATGACAGGTAAAGTTCGATGAACAGTGCAAGTGACGGCTCAGCCGAGCAGCAGGAGCAGGGTCGCCGCAGCGGACGAGACCTCGGCGAATACATCAGGGAAAAACCGCTCACTTCGCTGGCGATAGCCGGCGCGGCCGGATTCATCCTTGGTGGAGGAGCGAACAGCAGAATCGGGTTAGCGGCTCTCGCGATGGTCGGAAAGATCGCGCTGCGCGGCGCGGCGACCAATTTTATCGTCGGACTAGTCTTCCCCGATTCCAACCGGACGACCCCAGAGCACGCAAAGTCCAGCCGAAGACATCGCGACGAGAGACATGACAATGCCGGACATGACGACGGAAGAACAGATTTCTAGAATCCAGGATGAACGCGCCGACGCGCGTCAGGATCTCCACGACACTTTAAGCGAGGTGAATGCCAAGGTCGGACGCGCCGAAGATGGTCTCCGTGCAGACCCCATGATCGAGAACCATTCCGCAGGCGCTGCGCTTATCGCCGCGGGAATTGGTTTTCTAGTCGGCTCGACCACCAACAACCAGGTGGCGGGACCGATCATGATCGCGGCGCTGCTCGGCTTTGCTCTTTCGCGACGCGGGTCAAAGGAATCGAGCCAGGCGAAAATGACGCGACGTGAAAATCGAGCGATCGAGCCGGAGTCGAACTCGGAGGAATAATGAAGCCAATCGTAATCGTCGGGGCGATTTTGGTCCTGCTCGGGCTGCTCGGGCTTGCGATGCCGGAATTTACGACCCACGAGACCAAAAACGTCGTGACGCTTGGCGATCTGAAGATCCAGGCCAACGAGCCGACCCAGCACTCGATTCCGCCGATCGTGAGCGGCGCGGCGATCATCGTGGGCGTGGTCCTGCTCGGTAGCGGCCTCTACCGGAAACAATAGCGCGCAATACCATCCAGGTCACGACAATCCAAATTCAGGCGAAGTGAACGCCGCTATCTTCGCGCATCGCGAGTGAAGAACCGATCTTAACGCGCGTAAAGATGCGGCTCTGATCGCGCGCAGTTCAAATTTGCTAATATCGTAGGCGCGAGCGGCGCTTGGCGGCCGCGCGAGGCTTCCGACTTGACGCGTCGCGCGGGGTCGTCGCGAGATGCCGGGCCGCGGACTCAGATGAACAGATCAATCAACTATCTTGCGCGACGCTTTCGCCGACTTCGCCGACCACCGAGGCTAGTTTGAATCTTGTATTCCTGCGGGCTTTGAAGACCCCGGCCGCATCTTTTACGCGCGATACCGAAGAACCGATCCGCGCGGAACTGTTCAGCATCGAGCGTCTCGAACAGCACGGCGAGACCCTTGCGGTTGCGCAGCGCGTCACCGACCGCCCGGGCGCAGGACGTCCGATGGCGCCCAGGATACAGGCCAATGCGCGGATACTGCTCGAAGTGTATCGCGGCACCGCCGCCGCGATCCGTGAAGAACGCGCGATCACACCTGCGGCCGAATGGCTGGTGGATAACTTTCACGTTGTAGAGCAGCAGATTCGCGAAATTCGCGACGACCTTCCGCGCGGCTTCTATCGCCAACTGCCCAAACTTGCTGACGGCCCGCTGCAAGGCTATCCGCGGGTCTTCGGAATCGCGTGGGCCTTCGTCGCGCACACCGACAGCCACTTCGACCCGCAGACGCTCGGCCGGTTCGTGCAGGCCTACCAGCGCGTGCAACCACTGACGATCGGCGAGCTATGGGCGGTCGCGATTACGCTCAGGATCGTGCTGGTGGAAAACCTCCGCCGTCTGGCCGCGTGCATCGCCGGGGACCGGATGGACCGCCAGAGAGCCGACGCGTTGGCCGACCGGCTGCTCGGAGACGGCGGCCGCGAGGCCGAGTCCGTGCCGACCGCCCTTAAAGCGCTCGACCGATCGCCGCTGTCGCCGGCCTTCGCGGTGCAGTTGGTTCAACGCTTGCGCGATCAGGATCCCAAGGTGACGCCGGCGCTGCTCTGGCTCGATCAACGGCTGCGGGCACAGAACACCACCGCCGATGAAGTAGTCCGCGCGGTGCATCAGGGTCAGGGCGCGATGAACGTGACCGTGCGCAACGTGATCACCAGCATGCGCCTGATGTCGGCGGTTGATTGGGCGGAATTTTTCGAGAGCGTGAGCGTGGTCGATGCGCGGCTCCGCGCCGACAGCGACTTCGCCGCGATGGACTTTGCGACCCGGGATAGTTACCGGCATGCGATCGAGAAACTCGCACGCGGTTCGGGGCATAGCGAGATCGAGGTCGCGGAGCACGCTCTTGCGGCCGCCAGGCGCGCAGCGCCGGAAGGGCCGAGTGGCGATGGCGCGACTGCCCGCCGCGAGCATGACCCCGGCTACTACCTGGTCTCGCGCGGGCTTCATGCGGTTGAGCAGGAACTCGGATTTCGAGCCCCGATTCGCGACTGGATAGCGCGCGCCAACGCGGCGGCTGGAATCATCGGCTATGTCGGAACGATCGCGCTGGTCGGCGCGGTTATCCTCGCGACGGCGCTGCTCGCTATCGCCGAGACTCACCTCTCCGGGTGGACGCTGTTCATTCTGGCAATCGCCGGCGCAGTACCTGCGATGGACGCCGCGGTGACGATCGTCAATCGCGCCGTCACGATTTTTATCGGCCCAGCCGCAATTCCCGCGCTCGAGCTTCACGACGGAGTGCCCGCAAGGCTCCGCACTATGGTCGTGATGCCCACCTTGCTTACGACCCAGGCGGAAATCGAAGAGCAGATCGAGCGTCTGGAGGTTCATTATCTCGCCAGTCCCGACGGCGAGTTGCACTTCGCGCTGCTCTCGGACTGGTGCGACTGCGCGACTGAGGCTGCAGTGGGTGACGACGAGCTGCTCGGCGCAGCCGCCGGCGCGATCGCGCGCCTCAACCAGCGTCACGGACCCGCGCCTGACCGCGGCGCGCGATTTATCCTGCTTCATCGGCGCAGAGTTTGGGACGGCGCGGAAGGAAAGTGGATGGGATGGGAACGCAAACGCGGCAAACTGCATGAACTGAATCGATTGCTCCGCGGAGCGGCCGATACCAACTTCATCGGAGTCGATGGCCGTCCGCCGCTCGTGCCATCCGGCGTCCGCTACGTGATCACCCTCGATGCCGACACAAGGCTGCCGCGCGGTGCGGCCAAGCGGCTGGTCGGCAAGATGGCTCATCCGCTCAACGCTCCGCGCTTCGACGCACAATGCGGGCGCGTGCTCGAAGGCTACGGAGTGCTCCAGCCGCGAGTCACGCCGTCGCTGCCGACCGGGCGCGAGGGGTCGATTTTTCAACGCGTGTTTTCCAGCGCGAGCGGCATCGACCCGTACGCATTCGCGGTCTCCGATGTGTACCAGGATCTGCTCGGCGAAGGTTCGTACAATGGCAAGGGGATCTACGATGTCGACATCTTTGAGGCGGCGCTGAGAGGGCGGGTTCCCGACAACACGCTTCTGAGTCACGATCTTTTCGAGGGCACCTTTGCGCGCTCGGGATTGGTCTCCGACGTCGAGGTGGTGGAGGAATTTCCGT
>JBGPNU010000233.1:0-5712 GCA_041487675.1 Binatus sp. (SeqCode) | reverse complement strand
GGAGTGGATCGGCGGCCAACGCCTCGTGCTGGTAAGGAATCCCTGGTATTTCGCCAAACCGTTGCCGCATCTCGATGCAATCGTCGAATCCGTAGGCGTCAACCAGGAGCTTCAGTGGCTGCGCTTCGACGCCGGCCAAATTGACGCGGTGATCGATATCCCGCCGGCTGAGTTTCCATACGTGATGAAAACTCCCGCGCTCCGAAAGCTGACTCTCGCGAAGACTACCGTCACCACCCGTTATCTCGGCATGAATTGTGAGATGTGGCCGTTCACCGACCTTCGGGTGCGGCGCGCGATCAGCTATGCGATCGACCGCCACAAGCTGATCGCCATCCTGAACGGGCGCGGCTTTGTCGCGCGTGGCGTGATGCCTCCGAATCTGCCCGGTTACGACGCTCAGTTGAAAGGCTACGATTACGATCCGGCCAAAGCACGCGCGCTGCTCGAAGAGGCGCATCTCGGCGCCGGTTTCACATTTGAAATCTGGATGCGCGCCGATCAGACCATCTTAATGCTCGCGCAATCGATTCAGCAGGACCTCGCGCCGCTCGGTATCCACGTCGAGCTGAAGCCGGTCGCATGGGGACCGTTCCTCGAAGCGATTCGCCAGCCGCGCACCGCCGAGGCTTTCATGCAGGGATGGGAGGCCGACTTTCCCGACCCGGAAAACTTTCTTGGCGCTCTGCTCTCGCGCGCGCAATGGGGCGCGAACAACGACAGCTTTTATTCGAACCCGGAGGTCGAGAAGCTGATTCGTGAGGCTTCTCCCGAAGCCGATTTGAACAAGCGCTACGCGCTCTACGATCAGGCCGAAAAGCTGGTCGTTGCCGACGCGCCGTGGGTTTTTCTCTACTACCCGGTCACCTACATAATCCGCCAGCCGTGGGTGAATGATTACGTGATCAATCCGATGCGTCCGACCCGCTTCGAGCACGTCTGGCTGTCGCCTCATCCGCGATAGAGATAAGCCTCACGCAGTCGCTCCGGTGCTCGCACGGTCGGCTCGCAGTTCGGTCAGTTCGCGGCTCGCGCGCGGCAGGAACACCAGTCCGATAAGTCCGTTGCACAGCATAAACGTGAAGTGCGCGGCCAGGCTGTAAGCGAGAATCTTCACGTCCGGCGCGTTGCCCGAAAAAAAGAGTAGCCACGCCGCCTGGCTCGTCCCGAGATGCGCCACCGCTATCGGCAGCGCCGCGGCCAGGAACACCAGCGGCAGGAACAGCATCAGCTTCACGAACGGCACCGCGATTCCATACAGGGCGAGTGCGTAATATTGCGCGACCACCGAGGCGAGAAAACTCGGCGCCTTGATCGCCAGCACCGCCAGGTAGTCTCTTGGCCGCGCCATCATGAAAGTCGCGAGTATCGCGCCCGCTCTTCCCGTCTCGACCCAGTTCCGAATCTTGAGACTCCGCCGCGCTATCGCAAAGAAAATGATGATCGCCGCCAACAGCACCCACGCCACGATGTACGCGATGCGCAGAATTCCCACTATTCGCATTTGCGCGGCGCCGGCCGGCGCGTAAAAGATCACGCCGAGCGTCGAAAACAGGAACAGCTGATAGATCTCGAGCAGCGCGATGAACAGGATCGAGCTGAGCGCGCCGAGGAAACTGATCCCGGCCTTGCGATGCAGGTAGTACGCGACACCGCCTTGTCCAAGGTTGGTGTTGATCAGCGCCAGCAGGTACATGCTCGCGCGGATCGGCAAAATGTCTTTGAGACGCATCGGCGCGTTGAATCGGTTCACGACCCAGGTGAGGCAGAACGAATCGATCGCAAAGTAAAAAAGCGAAAACGGCATGAAGATCGCAAAAAATTTGAACACCGGCGCCTGCGCGAGCGCCTCGCCCACTTTTGCGGCCGGTATCCGCCAGAAGATCAGCGCGAAAATCGCGACGGTGCCAAGATACGGGATCAGTTTCTGCCAGAGCGGCGTCGTGCGAGCCGCGGGCATCTCGTCGCGCACCGCGGCGCTCGAATCGGAGATCGGCTCGGCGCTCATGCTTGCCCCATCCTGATCGCCGCGCTTCCCACCAGCACTTCTTCACCGCGTTGATTCTCGACCCAAATCTTCAGCTCGGCTCGCTCGCCATCGAGATCGATGCGTTCGATCCTCGCGCGCGAAATCAAAATGTCGCCGAACAGCACCGGCTTGGTGAGTGCTACGCTGAGCCTTCCGCCCCGCACAAACCGCATCCCGAAGGTGTCCGCGAGGAATTGCGCGATCACCGCGATCGTATGCTCTCCCGCCGCAATCGGCGCGACGAATCCCGCGTTGCGCGCCGCATCTTTGTCATCGTGGATGCTCCGGCGCGAAGCGCGCCGCACTGGCGACTCGATACCTTCGCCGTATGCCTTCGCGGCGGCTGCGTCGAGCACGTACGGCTGCGAAACAATTTCCGCGCCGAGTCGAATCTCAACTGGAGCCGCGCTCATCGCATCTCTCCCTTGTCGTTCAGCAGCACCGACGTGATCGCCTGCCTGACCAGCAGCCGGTCTGTCACCGCGTCGCGCGATTCGTATTCGAGCGTGAAGTAGAATTTGCCGCGCTTGCGAAACGCCGCCGTAATGGTGCCTTCGGTCTTGACCGCCTGCCCTATGTGCATCGGCTCGTGAAACTCGCACCAGTGCTTGGCGTGCACTCCTCCCTTGCCGCCTTTTAGATGAGTGGCTATCAGGAGCGCATAATCCTGCAAGCGCATCGTCGGCGGCACGATCGCCTCGCCGGTTTTTGGGTCGCGAATGAAGTCCCGATTCGCCGCGCCAACCGCATTCGCGAACGCGCGCGCCTGCTCCGGAGAGACAACGTAGTGAATCGGTCCAAGCCGCGTCCCTTCATGCAGGTTCTCGGGACACATCGGGAGCCGCTTGTCTTCGCTCATGGCCTCGCTTGTTTTCCTTCCGATCTTCGGCGCGATTGAACAACCTTAGCAGGCATGCCAGATTCGGCCCACTCCGGGTGAGCCGCGATGCCAACTGCCAGAGTCCCGTACGCCCGATCCGCGCGATTGCATCTTAGCAAGACCGACCCAATCATGGCGCGGATCGTTGCCGAGGTCGGTACGCTCGGAATCATGCCTCGGGTTGAGCGCTTCCAGGCTCTCGCTCGTACGATCATTTTCCAACAGCTAGCGGGTGCTGCCGCCAATGCGATCTACAACCGCTTCGTCGGACTATTCCCCGGCCCCGGCTTCCCTTCGGCGGAGCAGGTGCTCGCCAAATCGGACGCGGAACTGCGCAGCGTGGGCCTCTCGGAAAAAAAGGCGCTCTACATAAAGGACCTCGCTGCGCATATCAAGGACGGCAAGCTGAATTTCCATCGCTTCCATCGCATGCGGGACGAGGAAGTCATCGCCGATCTCACCCGCGTGAAGGGGATCGGCGTCTGGACCGCCGAGATTTTCATGATGTTCAATCTCGGGCGGCCCGATGTGATGCCCGCCGACGATCTCGGCGTTCAGAACGCGGTCAAGCGCCACTACCGGATGCGTCAGCGCCCCAATAGAAAACGGCTGCTCCGCCTTGCCGAGCGATGGCGTCCGTACCGCTCCGCCGCCGCGTGGTACCTGTGGCGAAGCCTCGATATCACGCTGCCCGACGGTAAAAAGCCCGCGCCCAAAAAGCGGAACAAGCCGCGTTGAGATGCGCGGCTACTCGGCGAGCATCGGATTCGGTTTCGGGAAGCCGAGCTTACTCAGCGCCTCGTCGAGTGCGCGAGAATCGTCCGACCGCGAATCGGTACGCTCGGCGAGCGCATCGAAGCGCGCGCGGATTTCGCGCAGTTCCGCATAAAGCCGGCCGGTTAACCGCGCGATCACGATAAAACATATCCACGGCGCCACGACCGCTCCCGCGAGAGTGATTGCGATCATGGTCCGCGCCTGGGATTCGGCGCTCGCCGCGGCCGCGAGCAGCACGGCGTCATCGACGCTCATCAGATCCGCCACCATCCCCTGCAGATCGCGCAAGCGCGGCTCAAGCGTATCGTCACCGGGCTGCGCGGTCCGCATCGCCTCGAACAGCGGCTTCGCCTCGTTGGCGATCTTCTCGATCCGCTCGGCTTGCTCGCGATTTCCAATATGCACCCGCGCACTCTCAATCTCCGTGATGAATTCCCGCTGCTGATCGATCACGATTTGCGACGAGTCCGGCTGCATGCGTCCCCAGTCCATTTTGTAAAGTGCGTTTTCCATCCCCTCGGCCGCACGCGCCGCCGCGTATTGGTTATCGTAGATTGCCCGCGGCATGGTGCCAAAAAAGTGGAAAGCGCCGACAATCGCCGCGGCGACGATCAACAGGATCGCGGGCGCCAGCGCCGCGATAAAACGAAGCTTGGTAGTGATGGTCAGATTGTTCATCGCGGTCTTTTTCCGTATTGCCCTGGCAGGGTGTTGAAGCTCCACACGATTGTTCCCCTTCCCTCGAGGGAAGGGGTTAGGGGTTAGGTTGCCAATCCCCAAAGGATGCCCGCGACGCATGCGAAAACGCAACGCCCGTATGTGAACCGGCGCCGCGCTATGCGATAATGCTCGCGATGAACTTTGCCGATCGCCTTGCCGAAGCGTCGCGGCTCAAGGAGAGCGTGGTCGTGCTCGGCGTCGATCCTCAGCTCGACACCCCGGATGCGCCCGGAGTTCCGCGCGGTCACACGCTCGCGGGCTTCTGCTGTGAAATCGTCGAGGCCTGCGCCCGCTCAGTCGTCGCGGTCAAGCCGCAGCTCGCATTTTTCGAAGCGCGCGGTCTCGAAGGGATGCGCGCATTCACCGAGGTCGTGAAACTCGCGCGACGCCTCGGGTTGATTACCATCGCGGACGCCAAGCGCGGCGATATCGGCACCACGTCGGCCGCATACGCGGAGGCATTCCTCGGCGACGGCGACTTCAGATGCGACGCCGTGACGATCAACCCATATCTCGGAAGTGATGCTGCGATGCCGTTTATCGCGAAAGTTCGCCAGGGCCGCGGCGTGTTCGTACTGGTGAAGACTTCGAATCCGTCGTCGGGTGAATTCCAGGATATCATCGTGCAGGATGAGTCCGGGTCCAGTCGCCCACTATGGGAATCAGTCGCGGCGCGGGTGAACGGATGGGGCGGCGACTTCGTCGGCGCGAGCGGGCTGAGCCCGGTCGGCGCGGTGGTCGGCGCGACATATCCCGACCATGCGCGCCGCGCGCGAGAACTGATGCCCTCCGCGACAATCCTTGTTCCCGGCTACGGCGCGCAAGGCGGATCGGCGGCAGACGCGGTCGCATCCGCGCGCGCGGACGGTTCTGGAATTATCGTGAACGCGAGCCGGAGCCTGATGTACGCTTACCAAAAGAACGCCGCGTCCAAACCTGTCGAGGCCGCCGCCGACTACGCCGAGACGATGCGCCGCGAGCTGAATGCCGCGCTCGAAGCGCACCGTGCGACTCGCGGTTCTGAAGCTCTCCCTCGCCCGTTGTCGGGAGGTGCCACTGGCACACGGCTAGGGTGAGGGACGTCCGTGCGGCGCGATTGTCCGATGCGCCGCACATTCCAAAGGTCAAGGGTCCCTCATTCGCGCTAGTGCCTATTTGGATGCCGCGCCGCTCGCAGCACTCTTCGTATAGGAGTTTTTCAGATTCGCTGCGAGGAATTTGAGCGTACGATTCCACGCATCCTGCGCGTCCTCGGCGTTGTACCAAAATGGCAGCTGGGGAAAATTGAAGGCGTGATTCGCGCCTT
>JBGPNU010000232.1:0-5743 GCA_041487675.1 Binatus sp. (SeqCode) | reverse complement strand
GTCTCAACGCAGCCAGTGTACTGTCCCGGAACCGAGCAGGCCACAACACCTCTAGCTTGAACAATCTATCGGCCGAATGGAAAAAGATCCGGGGTCCCTCGACTACGGCAGCCTTCGCTCGGGATGACGGAAAGTTAGCAGTTTCAGAGAAAACGGATCCGGGGTCCCTTCGGCTTCGCGGACGCGAGCGGGTCGGCAGAACCCTCACCTGCCTCGCTCCGCTCGGCTGCCTCTCCCGTAAAAAAAACGGGCGAGGTAAGAACTTCGGATGACGGAAGTGAGGCGGAATTTTAACCGGTGCGCGTGGCGAGGTAGTAGCGTTTGAGTGCGTCGCCGATCACGCGGGTCAGTTCGGCTATCGAAACCGGCTTCAGCAGGCACAGGTTCGCGCCTGCTGCGCGCGCCGCTTCGTTCATGCCGATTGTATTGTGACCGGACATCACGATGATCGGCACGATTGCGGATATCGCGCGCAGGTGGCGGATGACCTCGAGCCCGTTTGAATCGGGAAGGCTCAAATCGGTGAGTACAAGGTCCGGCGTGTCGGTATCGATAAGCTCGATTGCTTCGTGCGCGCCGAATGCACCGACGCATCGATGGCCCGCGCGCTCGAGCAGACGGACGTAGGCGTCCACCAGATCGCGCTCGTCGTCGACGATGAGAATTTTTGCTTTTTCAGCCACAGGCCGCTATCGCCCGGATCGATTACTTTGCGCATCCGCCGGTTGCGGCGCGGACGGCTCGGGCAAGGTGGGATGCGCCGGATCTTGCGCCGGGTCTTTCACAGGATCCTGGGATGCCAAGTCGCCAATGGTCGGAAGCGTAATCACGAACGTCGTACCCTTGCCCGGCGCCGATTCGGATACGATCGTGCCGCCGTGATCGTGGATGATCCGCTGGCTCAGCCACAGGCCGAGACCGGTTCCCTTGGGCTTGGTCGTGAAAAATGGCTCGAACAGTCTCCGCAGCGAGTCGCTCTCGATACCCGAGCCATCGTCCGAGATCGAGAGCCGCAATTGATCCAGGCGGCCCGGCGCGCGGGCGGTCTCGATTCGGACCAGATGAGCGCCCGCGTCGCGCGCATTCATCACCAAGTTGATAATCACTTGCTGGAGCCCGGTCATTTCACCCATTACCGATGGCAGCGAACGATCGAGGTGGATATCGAAACTGAGCGCACCGGCCCGCGCTTCGACGCCCACTATCAGCATCGCCTCTTCGACCGTCAAGTTCATGTCCACCGGGTCGCGCGAACCGGGCCGCTGGCGGGCGAGCGAAAGCATGTTGTGCGAGATGCGGCTGGCGCGTTCGATGTTGCGCTGCAACACCAGCAGGTCGGCGCGGGTCTCGGCGGAAAGGTCCTGATCGGCCGCGAGCATCAGCTCGATTCGCGATTCCATCACGGCCAGCGGATTGTTCAATTCGTGTGCGATTCCGGCCGCGACGGCGCCCAGCGCGTTAACCGTTTCCTTGCGGCGCGCTTCGCGTTCCATCGCACGGCGCTCGGTGATGTCGGTAACGAACGCGATCACAAGATTGCCGCGCCGGGTGCGTACTACGTTCAGGCTCACATCGGCGGGAAATTCGGCGCCGTCCTTGCGCCGTCCCGCGATCTCCATCCCGCGCCCCATCAATCGCGAGCTCGGCGCTGAAAAAAAAGCGCTGCGATGCGCCTGGTGACGTTCGCGAAAGCGCCCGGGCAGCAAGACTTCGATCGGCTGACCGACCAGTTCCATCTCGTGGTATCCAAACAGTTCCTGGCCGCGAGGATTTACCTGGTGAATGAGCCCGTCGCTGTCCGTCGTAATAATTCCCTCGACCGACGACTCGAAGTAGCCGCGCGCGCGCACCAGCGCTTCCTCGCGCCCCGCAACCGACATCCGGATGGTCTTCATGTACCGATACGCGACCAGGTAGAGCAGCAGCGCGTTGACGCTCACGAACATCAGCCGGTTGAGCGTGTACGAATGCGCCGGCATCAGCGCGAGCACATAGTCCGAGATAACGACCCAGATGAGTCCGCCAACCGCATAGTAGAGCGCAATCCGCACCGGGCGGCTGCGGGCCAGCGAAATATGGAATTCTCCGCCGTCGTGCGCGGGATGATTCGTGGACAGGTTGGCAGCCATCAGTCCGGATACTTTAGTCCTCGGCCCGCGGCAGGGGCCAGCCCCCGCACCCATGGCAGGAAAAAGGTCATTTGCCTCGCCCGTTATCGGGAGGTGTCACAGACACGCGGCCGACGCGAGACTTTGAGCGTTGGGTGAGGGACTTTTTGTTAATTTTTCGCCGCATCAAATGTGCGGCGCACCAGACAATCGCGCCGCACAAATGTCCCTCACCCTAACCCTCTCCCGAAAACGGGCGAGGGAATCAGAAGGGAGAGGCAAGTTAGGAGTATGCGCTCTTAAAACGGTGACACGGACGATGGGACCTGTTCGGAAACGGGTCCCTTAATGGTCGCCTTGCGATGCGAGTCGGAGGGTGTGCTCCGGTTCGCGCGGATTCGACTGCGAGATCACGAGCGCCGCATCGGGCATGGGAGTGGCGATAAACGCCACGCAGGTAGTTCCGCCGTCGTTCCCACGGACGGGAATGATCGTCATCGCGACCGCGATTTCGGTGCCATCGCTGCGAATCTGGACGGTCGGAAATCGCTTGACGATTTCGCCGCGGAGGGCCTGCTCGTGAAGCCGGCGCGCCTGCTCGCGAAGCTCGGGCGGCAGCAGAATCTCGAAGGTACGGCCGACGATCTCGGCGTCCGGATATCCGTAGATCCGGCGCGCCGACGGATTCATCGCGGTGATAATTCCCGACGCATCGACGCTGTGCACGCCGTCAGGAATCGAGTCCACTATACTCGCCATCAATTCGTGTGCGGCTTCCCGTTGTTTGCTCTCGAAGGCCGCTCTGGTCACCGCGACAAGCTCCTCGAAGCCGTCGGGCTTGAGCAGATAATGGTACAGGCCGTACTTGAACGCGCTCGCCACGACCTCTTCGCCGCCGTTGCCGGTCAGCATGATTACGCGCACGCGCGGCCATCGCTCGCGCACTTGTTGGAGGACCGATAATCCGTCGCTCCATCCAAGCCAGTAATCCGTGATTACGACGTCATAGTTGCCGCGCCGGAGACACTCTTTGAGTCGCAGAGGCTCGTCGGCGACCAGTATTTCCGCCTTTGGAAACGCACGCCGAAGGCGCGTTTGGATGATCATCGTATCGGTCGGGCAGTCTTCTACAACCAGCAGGTCCATTCGAGAATTTCCGGTTTCCGCAGTCACACGGGATTTGAAGAGCAATCAGTATGCCGATCGAGCGTTGCGCCAGCGGCGCTACGAAGTCTGCCGGAAATAGCTATGGATTGAAGAGCAAAGGCGGCCAGGAACAACCGCGGCGTCAGCCGATCGGCCCAATATTGGCGACTAAGTGTCCCGCGATGAGACACACACAGCATTCTTTGTTGCGCGCTGACGCGATACGAGTGCCGCTCGGTGCGCTGCTCACCACAGATCGCCGAGCTTGCCGAATTGGTCGAACAGCAGAATCCGGGGTCCCTCGACTTCGCTCGGGATGACAGATCCGGAAGCTCGGGATCGCAAATTTGCTTTAAGCTCGAAACCACCGTTGATGGCTGCTTTTCAGCACCCCTGCTAATGGGATTTTTTCTGGACCGCTTTCTTTGCTTTGGGGGGCCTGCCGCGACGTCGCTTTTCGACGCCGGTTGCCTCGAGTTCTTCCTCGTCGGGGCCAAAGGCGCTGTCAACCTGCACGTCGTCTTCGGCCGTACGAACCGGATCGGGATGCTCGTCGGAATCCTCCGAGACGCTGATTTCCTCGGGCGCCGACCATCGGCTGCCAAAGGGCCTGGCGAGGCCGCCCTGCCCGCTGCGGGCTTCATTGTTCACTTCATGCTGGCAATCGACGCAATATTGCGCAAACGGCACCGCATGAAGGCGCGCCAGCGGTATTTCGTCGCCGCATCGCGCACAGGTTCCGTAAACCCCGGCACCGAGCCTCGCGATGGCCGCATCGATAGCGCCGAGTCGTTCCTGCGCGCGTTCAAACAGCGCGGCGTGTGTTTCGACTTCGGCCAGCGATCTGGCGACGTCCATCTCGTCGGCCGGCGGCGGCGCGCCATGGCCAGCCTGTTCGCGCAGCAATTCCTTCACCCGGGCAAGCGTGTCGGCGCGTTCTTTCGCAAGCAGCTTCTTGAGCGCATCGATTCGCCGGCCCCCGCTGCTCACCGCTGATTGAATCATTTTGGGTTTCTTCCTCTTCGTGGTCTTTTTCTTCATCGGTGGGTACCGGCCGCCGCTGACAACTGGCACCCTCCGACTTCGCACGCTGCTGACACCAATATTACTAACTTCACTGACATCAGCATTGATCGTGCCTCGCGCCACTGAAAAAATACCCAGCGAACTCAATATTCTTGCCGCGCATCGATCGAGTGATCATCTCCTTTAGGTACATTTCTTCCGACTGGCCGTCCCATTTCAGGTTGTCAGACATGATGAGGGCAATGCCGGCCGAGGGCAATGCGGAAGTTTCTAGGTTGTACGCATTCCATGGTCCCGCGGATACGAATCCGCGCATCATCGAATGGCATCTGCACAAACGAAGATCAGCGTGATGCCGCATAGTTGAGCAGCAGCCTGCGTCCATCCGCCTCACCACCTCCTCGTATTCCCTACCGATTTCCAGTTTAGCACGGTGTCACCAAGTTGGCACAGACGATGCTGAGCCATCAGCAATCCGGTTCGGCTCGGGCAGGAGGTACTTATCATGTCCGCATCCGGTTCAGAACAGATCCAGAACGGCCTTTCGCACCGCACCCAAGTTTTTCACGAGTGTTCGGAACCCGATCCCTGGCTAAGCGCCCGTTTCGAGCCCGATTTTCTGGTTCCAGTTCAGTTTTTCGATTTAACCCGGCGCCGATCGATGCTCGATGGCGAAACCCGGCTGTTGTTTGCGGTACTGGAGGACGCCGTCCGATGCTACGTGAAAACCGTCAACTCGTCGCGGCGATCCGACCGCGAACAGTTCGAGGAAGTTCAACATTGGTTCGATTCCGAAGCGGGAACCAGAAGCCCATTTTCGTTCGAGTACGTGTGCGACGTGCTCGCAATCGAGCCAGAAACGTTGCGCTCGAGGCTGAAACTGATGAGCGCTAAGGATCTGCCGACCAAGCAGATGCGCTCGGTCGGACGCCGACAAGTCGTGCGGACCGGACGCTCGTCGCAAAAGCGCTCGCGCGGTCGCGATCAGACCGCGCCGGGCGCACAGGGTATATCTATGCAAAGCATATCGATGACCGACCGCCGCCTGAACTAAAGCGACATTGATGGTCTAGTCTTTTGGCAGCAATTGTGGTCACCGTGATGAGTCATGGTCATGGACAATTCGCCAAGATTCGAGTTCCGGATATGGGGCAATCATTTGAGCCCGGTTCGTGATCGCATGGCGGCGACTGCGGCGCCATCGGCGCCCCGTGAAAGCGCGGAAACCTATATCCTGTCGCGCGAGACTGACACCGCCAATGTGAAAATCCGCGCCGGCTTGCTCGATATCAAGCTCATGGTGGAACAGGAGGGGCGGCTGGAGCGATGGCGTCCCGCGCTGAAGGCAACATTCCCGCTCGATTCGCGCACCATAGTCGAGGATGTGTTCCCCAGCCTCGGGGTCGCGCCACCGCATATCGAGCGGCCATCGTACACTCACGGCGAGTTTATTCGCGACCTGG
>JBGPNU010000231.1:0-5765 GCA_041487675.1 Binatus sp. (SeqCode) | reverse complement strand
TTGCTGCGCTGGTACTTGATAAGGTTGTAGATATCGACGCCCGCGTCGCGCAGATCCTTGGTCTGCTTGTCGGCGCGCACCACGATTCGCTCCGCATCGACGCTCTCGACGACGCCGTCGCGCTTGCCGACCACGGTAACCCCCGAGTCGCGGCCGACGGTGCCTTCGAGTCCGGTCCCGACCAGCGGCGCATCGGGCTTGAGCAGCGGCACTGCCTGGCGCTGCATGTTCGATCCCATGAGCGCCCGGTTCGCGTCGTCATTTTCCAGAAATGGAATCAGCGACGCGGCGACCGAAACAAGCTGGTTGGGCGAGACGTCCATGTACTGAACGTCTTCGGCGCGGACCACCGTGGATTCGCCGCCGATACGCGCCGAGACCAGCTCGGCGGTGAAGCGTCCGTGCGTGTCGAGCAGCGCGTTAGCCTGCGCGATCACCTTGTCTTCTTCGTCGAGCGCCGACAGATAGACGATTCGGTCGGTAACGCGATTGTTCTCGACTTCGCGGTACGGGGTCTCGATAAAGCCGTATTCATTGACTCGCGCGTAAGTGGAGAGCGCGGCGATGAGACCAATGTTGGGACCTTCGGGCGTTTCAATCGGGCACACCCGTCCGTAGTGGGTCGGATGAACGTCGCGGACCTCGAAGCCGGCGCGCTCGCGGGTCAAACCGCCCGGTCCGAGCGCCGAGAGCCGGCGCTTGTGCGCAATCTCGCTCAGCGGATTGGTCTGATCCATGAACTGCGAGAGTTGCGACGAACCGAAGAACTCCTTGATCACCGCGGACGCCGGCTTGTAGTTCACCAGCTCCTGCGGCATCAGGGTTTCGATGTCCTGCAGGCTCATCCGCTCCTTAATAGCGCGCTCCATACGAACCAGGCCGATACGGAACTGGTTCTCGACCAGCTCTCCGACCGCGCGCACGCGGCGATTGCCAAGATGGTCGATATCATCGATCTGGCCGTTGCCGTTCTTGAGCTCCATCAGGTAGCGAACGACTTCCAGGATGTCCTCGCGGCGCAGCGTGCCCTGCTCCAGTGGCACGTCGATCTTGAGCTTGTGATTCAGCTTGAGGCGCCCGACCTTGGAGAGATCGTAACGCTCGGCGTTGAAGAACAGGTTGTTGAAGAAGGTGGTCGCGGTTTCCTGGGTCGGCGGATCGCCGGGACGGAGCCGCCGGTAGATCTCGATAACGGCTTCTTCGGGCGTGCCGAGCTTGTCCTGGGCCAGCGTCAGGCGGAGCGGTCCGCCTCCCGGCGCCTCTTCGGTGAACAGCACCTCGACTTTCTTGACCCCGTGGGCCTTGAGCTTATCGAGCGTTTCCTCGGTCAGTTCCTCGTTGGTCCCAATCAGCACTTCGCCGGTGGTGGAATCGACGATATCGTGCGCCGAGACGCGGCCGACAATTTCGTCGAGCGCAATCGGAACCTCGTTAATCTTCGCCTGCTCCATCGCGCGCACGATGGCCTTGTTGAACTTGCGCCCTTCGCGCGCGATTACCTCGCCCGACTTCGGATCCTTCACGTCGCGGCTGACCCGCGAGCCGAGCAGATGGTCGGCGACAAAATGCTTGGTGTACTGCTTGCTGTCGAGGGCGATTACGTCCTTCCGGTAGTAATAGTTGAGCAGGTCCTCGGTGGTCATTCCGAGCGCGCGCAGCAGCACGGTCGCCGGAAATTTGCGCCGCCGGTCGATTCGAACGTACAGCACGTCGCGCGGGTCGAATTCGAAATCTATCCAGCTCCCGCGGTATGGGATGATTCGCGCCGAGTACAAAAGCTTGCCGGTCGAATGCGTGCGCCCCTTGTCGTGCTCGAAAAACACTCCGGGCGAGCGATGCAACTGCGACACGATCACGCGCTCGGTCCCGTTCACCATGAAGGTGCCGTTGCCGGTCATCAGCGGAATCTCGCCGAAGTAAACTTCCTGTTCCTTGACGTTCTTGATCGAACGGCGCCCGTTCTCGACATCCCAGATGACCAGTTGAATCTTGACCTTCAGCGGCGCCGCGTAGGTCATGCCGCGCTGATGGCATTCCTCGACGTCGTACTTGGGCGTGCCGAGTTCGTACGAGACGAACTCGAGCGAGGCGGTCTCGTTGAAATCCTTGATCGGGAAAACCGATTTGAAAACCGCCTGCAGACCTACGTCGGCGCGGTCGTCGGTGGAAACGCCGACCTGCAGGAAGTCATCGTACGAGCGCTTCTGAATCTCGATAAGATTCGGAATCTCGATGATCTTCTTAATCTTGCCGAACGAGCGGCGAATGCGAAGATTGCTGGTTACGTGAACTTGAGCCATCTGCTACCTCACCATGCCTTGTATTTCACTGGACGCTCCGCGATGGCGATGATCACTTCCGTGAACGGCGCGCTGTGAAGCAATAAAGGCCGTGGACGCGGGAGTCTCCCCCGTGCCCTCGGCTTCATCGATAAAGACCGGGTGAAATCCGCGCGCGCGAGCAGGGCCCGCGCAAACTGAATTTCCCGACCCTTGATTGTGCGTCAAGAAGACTTGATCCTTCCTACTTCAGCTCCACGCTGCCGCCCGCGGCTTCCAGCTTCTTCTTGATCTCTTCGGCCTCGGCTTTGTTGACGCCTTCCTTGACCGCCTTGGGCGCGCCATCGACCAGGTCCTTGGCCTCCTTGAGGCCGAGTCCGGTGAGTTCGCGCACCACCTTGATCACCTGGATCTTCTTGTCGCCGGAGCCGGTCAACACGACGTTGAACTCTTCCTTCTCGGGCGCCGCTGCCGCGGCCGCTGCCGCAGGCGCTGCCGCCGCCGCGACCGGAGCCGCCGCCGATACGCCAAGTTCGGCCTCGAGTTCCTTGACCAGCGCCGCCGCATCGATAAGGCTCAGGTTCTTCAGATAGTCCTTCACCTGATCGCGGCTGAGTTGTGCTTCTGACATTGTATCTGCTCTCCTTCGTTCAATCGTCCGGGGAGATGTGGGAGCGCCCCGGAAATTTTTTCAGCGAAACTTTCGACCGCGCGTTTTTCAGCGCACGGACCTATTGCCTTACTTTCCTTCAGATACCGGAGGCGGCGGCGCCGCTGCTGCCGGCGGTGCCTGCTCATCCGGAGCGGCCGGACTCTCCGTACCCGCGCCGTTTTTCTTTCCAATCGCGTCGATCACGCGGGCCAGATACGATCCCGGCTCGTTGAGCAGCCGGACCAGTTGCGTTGCCGGCGCATTTAACAACCCGAGCAACTGCCCGAGAATGACCTCGCGCGAGGGCAACTTCGCCAGCGCCTGAACTTCCTCGGGCGTGAGCGTCCTGCCGTCCAGCACCGCGGCGCGCAGCTTCAGCTTGTCGCCGAGCGGTCCGAACGAGGTGAACGTCTTCGCCAGCGCGACCGGATCCTCGTAGCTCAAGATGAGTCCTATTTGCCCGCCGAGCTTGGTCTCGAGCGCTTCGTAGGCGGTGCCCTTGATTGCGCGCCGGACCAGAGTATTTTTCGCGACCCGCATCTCGCCGCGCACCGCGCGCAGGCGCCGGCGCATCTCAGTTGATTCGGCCGCCGTCATTCCGCGGTATTCCGAGACCAATGCAATACTGGCGCGGCCGAAACTCCGCGTGAGTTCTTCGACCAGCGCGGTTTTCTCTGATTTCTTCATCTAATTATACCAACCCAGCTCGGGCGAGCAAAAACCCGGCGTCATTGGCAGTCTCCCGGGGCAGCTCGCGCGACCCTATGCCGCCGCCGCGAGCGCCTTGGTTGTCGCGACCGCCGTATCGACCCGGATCCCGGGTCCCATCGTCGAGGACAGCGCGACGCTGCGCACGTAATTGCCCTTGGCGCTGGCCGGCTTCGAGCGAACGATCGCACCGAGGATCGCGCGCACGTTTTCGAGCAGCTTGGGCTCGCCGAAACTGACCTTGCCCACTCGCGCATGGACTACGCCCGCTTTGTCGACCCGGTAGTCAACCTTGCCGGCCTTGATTTCCGCGATCGCCTTGGCCACGTCGAAGGTGACGGTGCCGACCTTGGGATTCGGCATCAGGCCGCGCGGTCCGAGTATTTTGCCGATTCGTCCGACCTGACCCATCATGTCGGGGGTCGCGATCACGCGGTCGAAGTCGAGCCAGTTCTCTTCCTGGATCTTCTTGATAATCTCGTCGCCGCCGACAAAGTCCGCGCCCGCTTCGCGCGCTTCACGCTCTTTCTCGCCCTTGGCGACGACCAGCACGCGGGCGACCGCTCCGGTCCCGTGCGGGAGAACTATTGTGCCGCGCACGTTCTGATCGGCCTGGCGGGGATCGACACCGAGCCGAACCGCGATTTCAACCGTCTCGTCGAACTTGGCGACCTTGTTATCGATCACCAGCTTGACCGCTTCTTCGAGCGTGTAGCGATGCTCACGATCGATCTTCTTGGCCGCTTCCCGATATTTCTTGCCTGCCATCTCTTTTCCCTAGTCGGTAACGTCGATACCCATCGAGCGCGCGGTGCCCGAGACCGTGTTGATCGCGGCGCCCAAATCGGCCGCGGTCAGATCTTTCAGCTTGGTCTTGGCGATTTCCTCGACCTGCGCGCGCGTCACCTTGCCGACCTTGTTCTTGTTCGGCATCGGCGAGCCCTTTTCGATTCCCGCCGCGCGCAGCAGCAGTATCGATGCCGGCGGACTCTTGGTGATGAAGGTGAAAGAACGATCCGCATAGACCGTCACCACCACCGGGATCACCAGTCCCTGCATGTTCTGAGTCTGGGCGTTGAAGGCCTTGCAGAACTCCATGATATTGACCCCGCGCTGGCCGAGCGCCGGTCCCACCGGAGGCGACGGATTCGCCGCGCCGGCGGGAATCTGCAACTTGATCGATCCGACTACTTTCTTAGCCACTTACGATTCCTGGTTAACTGGTTACTGAGTCGCGAACGCCGCTCGCGCATTGCCTTTGGGGCTGCGCGCATCCGGCGAATCGAGTGTTGTCGTTTCAGGCCTTCTCTACCTGCACGAAGTCGAGTTCCACCGGCGTTGCGCGCCCGAAGATTGAAATCAACACGCGCACCTTGCCCTTTTCGGGCTTAACTTCTTCGACGGTGCCGTTAAAATCCTGGAACGGGCCGTCAACCACCTTGATTGCCTCGCCCACCTCGAACAGCACCTTGGGCTTGGGCCTGAGCGCCCCTTCCTCCATCTGCTGTTCGATCTCGCCCACTTCTGACTCGGGCACCTCGGGCGGATTGGTCGAGTGGCCGACGAAGCCGGTTATTTTCGGAGTATTCTTGATTACGTGCCAGGTCTCGTCGTCGAGCACCATCTGAACGAAGATGTAGCCGGGGAAGAACTTGCGGCTCGAGACCTTGCGCGCGCCGCCTTTGCCCAGTTCCTGGACCCGCTCGATAGGCACCAGCACCTTGCCGATCCGTGTCTCCATGTGAAGCGAGCGGACCCGCTCCTCGAGCGCGGCCTTGGCCTTGTGCTCGTAGCCCGAATAGGTATGGACGACATACCATTTCATCGCGGGCATGGCGGTTTCGGGGCCAAGCTTGGCGGTTTCGGCGATAGGTTCGGTCATGGTTGCGGGAGCCCTGTCATTTCGTCGGACATTTATTTCTAGCCCACGTGTGTCCGGCCCACGAGATCTTTGTTTCCGGCCCGCGCTAGCGGAGCAGCATCTGGACGCCGCGAACCGCGAAGAAGTCAATCACGCCCAACCAAAGAGCCATCACAAACGACAATCCGACCACTACGATGGTGGCCTGCATGGTTTCCTTGGGCGAGGGGTAATGGACCTTCGAAAGCTCCGTCCATGCTTCCCG
>JBGPNU010000230.1:0-5768 GCA_041487675.1 Binatus sp. (SeqCode) | reverse complement strand
CGTGATGCGCCTGGACTTGCAGCTCGTCATGCTGGCGAGCGGCGATTCCGAACACGAGAAATTTTTCAAAGATGCGCAAGCGCGATTTCCTGAAAAACTTCGCGTCATAATCGAGTTCAACAACGCGCTCGCGCATCGAATCCAGGCCGGCAGCGACGCCTTCCTGATGCCGTCGCGATTCGAGCCGTGCGGACTCACGCAAATGTACGCGCTGCGCTACGGGGTTGCCCCGGTGGTGCGCGCTACCGGCGGGCTCCGCGATACGGTCAGCGAGTTCGATCCCGCGAAAGGAACCGGCAACGGTTTTGTATTCGAAAAATTCGCGGCGATCGAGATGGTCGCGGCGCTCGGCCGGATGACGGCGATGTTCAGGAATCGGACCGCGTGGCGGAGCCTGATGGCCAATTGCTTTGCCGCCGATTTTTCGTGGGAGCGGGCCGCGCGCCAATACGCCGCGTGGTTTTCGCGGCTCAAAAAAGAGCGCGCTCTCAGCTAGACTGCGGACGTGGCGCTCTCGCATCAGAACTATCTCGTTTACGGCGACGGTTCCTGCATCGGTAATCCCGGCCCCGGTGGATGGGGCGTCGTGCTCCGCGATCCCGACGGCGGCGTGCTCGAATTCAACGGCCACCATCCTTCGACGACCAATAACCGGATGGAATTGACCGCGGCGATCGAAGGCCTGCGCCAGACTCCGCCCGAGTCTCACGTGGTGCTTCGCAGCGATAGCCAGTACGTCGTGAAAACGATTATCGACGGCTGGAAGCGCAAGGCCAACCAGGATTTGTGGCGGATGCTGGACGCGGAGCTCGATGCGCGCACGGTCAGATTCGAATGGGTGCGCGGGCACGATACGGATCCAATAAATAATCGCGCCGACGAACTCGCGCTGATGGGCGCGCAGGGCAAATTGGTTGCCGACGGTGCGTCCGGGGAAAAAGCGCCGGCGCGACGCTCGCGTCGTGGTGTCCGTGCGAGTCCGAGCGAAACTGCCGCGCGAGTGGCCCCGCTGCTCGAGCATGGTGAATCGATTCGCGAATGCGCCGGATGCGGCGCCCAGTTCGTGAGTTCGCGCGATGGCGACGACTATTGCTCGCAGGCCCGCTGCCAGCTCAAGGCGCGCTCTTGAATACCTCGCCCGTTACTTCACGGGAGGTGCCACTGGCACACGGAGGCCGGCCGCCTGGCGGCCGGTAGGTGAGGGTTCTGCCGCACCGCGCTCGGCGCCGCTACCAGATCGGCGCTCGGCGCCGTTACCAGATTGTCGGGATCAAGGCGTCGGTCTCGCGCATGTAAGCTTCGTACTCCTGGCCGAAACGCTCGAGCATCGCGGCCTCCTCGGTCTTCATTCGCCGATAACAGAAAATCGAACCGGCAATAAATGTCACCACCGCGGTTACGGGGGCGCCGTACACGAGCGGCCATGACAGCGTCACCAGGAATGTTCCTGCGTAGATCGGATGGCGGATGTAGCGGTAGAAGCCGCGCTTGACCGGCACCGAGTTCTCGGCGCTCCTGCCGGAAGAAAAAAATCCAAGTTGAATCCGCGCCCCGAGCGCGAGCCACATCCCGAGCAATTCGAGCAACAGGCCGAGCGCGCTCAGCCATGCCGGCGATGTGCCGCCGTAAATGTAGGTGCGCTCGAACGGCGCCGCCCCGAACATCGTGAGCAACGGGAGTTGCACCGCAATCCGCCGGACCAGTTCCTCGCGTGCGGACAGGTCCGCGGTATCCTCGCGCACCAGCAAATCGGAGAAGCGGAATCCCGCGTATGCCACCACGTATGCGAACACGTAGCGATGCTCGGTGAAGTAGTCGGTGATGCCGAGCCCTAAAGCGATCGCACCGATCGCTGCGATCAGAAAGATCGCGGCCTCCGCAAAGCGCATCGCGAGGCTACGAATGAAATGAGGCTGCGCGATTCTCGCGGCGACGCCGCTATCCAGCGCCCCGGTCGGCAGCTTCAATCCTCCGGTCGATTTGCCGTTAGTTTGAGGCGCTTCCTGGTCCATTTCACTCGCCATCGGGCCACTGTTGCAGATGAATCGAATTTATCAAAGAGGACTCATCGGCGGCCGATCTGCCTGAAAAAGGCTGCACTATCGGCACTGCTGTAGATTCGCGAATCAAGAAAGTTCTCGCGAAACTCCAAATTCTTAAATTTCTCTCTCGCAATCCGCAATTATAAATAAGCCTTTCAAATCAACGCCTTTATCGTTATTTGCAGCGTGACCACGAAAATATCGGCCTCGGAACCATCGCAAAAGCGCGAGTTTTCTTGATGGCACGTCGGTTGCTCTAGCAGGCAGACGCTACTGACGACGGGAGGCATAAGAAAATGAACGCAACAATCAACCAAGCAAGACTCGCGGGAATCACCAAGAGCGCCGAGACGGAGTCATCGGAGGCGACCCGGTATGCGCAGAACAGCCTGCTGAGCGAGCTGCCCGGCCTGGTGTTTGGCGTGATCACGCTCGGATACATCGTCAGCTCGTTGCTGGCCCTGGCCTGAAAACATCGAAAGAATTTTTTGGGAGGAAACTCAAATGAACGCTACTACCAACGAAGCAAGGCTCGCAGGAATCGGCGCGGTTGTTGACCGCGAATCGCTGAGCGATGCGACGCGCGTGGCGCAGTACAACATTTTGAACGAAGCGCCGGTCGCGATTTTCGGAATCATCACCGTGGTGTACATCGTAAGCTCGCTGTTCGCACTCGCGCACTAAACCATGTTGTGGAGCCGAAATCGCAGCGGTGATGGAACCCTAGATAGCTCGGGCACACCGGATTCGGCCTGCGCGGAGATGCGTGCGGCAGTGGCAGGCTCGATCGCCGCACGCGAGACCATCGTGAGCGATACCCATATCACGGCGGCTGCCAGCAATATCGTGAGCCACGCCATCGCGCGTATCCGGCGCAGCATCGAGTTTATTTGCGCGACGGTAAACAGTTCGCCGTCGCCGTGCGCGGCGACCTCTTCCTGGCGGCCTATCCTGAACGCCAGTCCGAACGTGATGTAGGTCTGGATGAAGATGAGCACAAAGGCGAGCCCCAGCTTCAGTTCGAGCGGCGCGCCGATCCGCGCGAAGTAGTCGAACTTCATCGACTCTTTCAGATCCGTCAGGCGCATCGCGCCGGTAATCACAATAATTCCCAGCACTCCGATCGTGAACGGGTTGTAGAACTTGAACCCGGCGATCAGGCTCTTGCGGCGCGCCGCCTCGTTCGGCGCGGTCTCCGCGGCGGGAATCAGCATATAGATGACCGCGAACTGCGCGCCGACATACGCGGCCATCGCACATAGATGGAGCCAGATGAGGATTTCGCCGCCGATCATCGCAAATGCACGGCCAAGGTTAGCGACCAGCTTCGTCGCGGGCCGTCGAACGCTTGTTCAAATGACCGGGTCGAAGTCGAGTGCGCCGGTGCGAGCCAGCTTCGAATACCAGTGCCCGCTTTCCTTCACGATTCTCGCCTGAGTCTTGAAGTCGCAGTACACGATTCCGAAGCGCTGCTGGAATCCCTCGGCCCATTCGAAGTTGTCGGTGAAGGTCCACAGAAAGTAGCCGCGCACGTCGGCGCCGGCCTCGATGGCGCGTCCAACCTCGGCGATAAAGCGGCGCATAAAGCTGACCCGGCGCTGGTCGTTGACTTTGCCGTCGGGGCCCGGCTTGTCACCGTAGGAGCATCCATTCTCGGTGACGTAAAGCGGGATGCCGCCGTAGTCTTTCGTGATGCGCAAAATCATTTCGGATAGCGCCTGCGGATAAACTTCCCATCCGAAGTCGGTGACCTCTTCGCCGCCCGCGCGGATCTGGGTGACGCCCATGTTGTGATCGTGCGGATCGTGCGCGACGACTGCGCGCGTATAGAGGTTGATACCGATAAAATCGAGCGGCGCCTTAACAGTGTCCATATCGCCGGCGCGAATCTCGACGTGATCCTCGACCGAGCCCTCCACGTAGGCTTCCGGATACTTGCCGTGCATCACCGGCTCTAGGAACCAGAGGTTGTAGAATCGATGCCATCGCTCGGCGGCGGCGCGATCCTCGAGCGAACCGCTGTGCGGATGCACCGGTGACATGCTGAATGCGGTGCCGACCGCCTCGGCGCGGTGCTTCGCGTCGCGGAGGGCCCTGATCGCCATGCCCTGCGCCAGGTTGACGGTATGCGTCGCCTTGATCGCCTCGGCCGGATCGCGCCGCCCGGGCGCATGAATTCCCATCAGGTAGCCGAGGATCGTGAAAATCCACGGCTCGTTGAAGGCCATCCAATGCTTCACGCGATCGCCAAGCGAATCGGCGACGATCGCGGCGTAATCACGGAAGTACTCGGCCAGGTCGCGATTCGGCCATCCGCCAACGTCTTCGAGCGGCTGCGGAAGATCCCAATGATAAAGCGTCACCCACGGCTGGATGTTGCGCTTAAGCATCGCGTCCACGACGCGGCTATAGAAGTCGAGTCCCTTCTGATTAACGCTGCCTTTGCCGAGCGGCATGATGCGCGGCCATGAGAGCGAGATTCGCGCCGCGTTCAGACCCAGCTCAGCCATCAGCGCGATGTCGTCGTCGTAGCGATGGTAGAAATCGCAGGCGAGGTCGCCGGTGTCGCCATGCTTAATCTTGCCGGGCGTGTGCGAGAAGCGATCCCATACTGATTCGCCCTTGCCGTCCTCGTTCCAGGCGCCCTCGATCTGATAGGACGCGCTGGCGGTGCCCCACAGAAATCCCTTTGGAAAGGTAATTGCAGCCATAGGCCGGTTTGTTAGCACAGCAATATAAAATTGGCGACCCCGATTGTCCAAGCAGAGGCCGCATCAGCCGCCGTTCTTACCTCGCCCGTTCTTTTCACGGGACGCCGAGCGGAGCGAGGCAGGTGAGGGTGCAGTCTTGACGGAATTGAGGCGAGTCGCGAATCGCTCGAAATATCGCGTATTAATTTCCGTCATCCCGAGCGAAGCCGAGGGACCCCGGATCTTTTTCCTCCCGCGCTCGCGACGTGAGCGTCGCCGGACTGCGAGAGCGCTACCAGTATTCCCTTCCCCTGAACCAAATGACGTTTCACGTGAAACATTCGCGTCTGAACCCCAGCAAATAACCCCTTTTTGAGAAAATTGGCCGTAATTCCCACTCGTTCTGGAACGCATCTCTAACAGCGCCCTTCGACGGAGTTTACCCTGAGCGAAGTCGTAGGGCTCAGGGTAAACTCCGGCCGCATCTTCTCCTTACCCCGGTGCAGGGGCTGGCCCCTGCAAACCTGCGTGAGGTTTCAGGAATTCTGGTTTTCTTCCGAACTAGCCGGACGCGATCGGATGCGCTCAGCCGGCGTGATTCGCTTCCAGCCAGCGCTCGGCGTCGATCGCCGCCATGCATCCCGTTCCCGCCGCAGTGACAGCCTGCCGATAGACGCTGTCGGCGACGTCGCCGGCGGCGAAAACGCCTTCGATGTTAGTGTAGGTCGATCCCGGTTTCACCTTCAGATAGCCGATCTCGTCCATGTCGAGCTGTCCCTTGAAGATCGAGGTATTTGGCTGATGGCCGATTGCCACGAACACGGCGTCGGTCTTCATATCGGTGATTTTGCCGGTCTTGAGATTTTTCAACTTGACGCCGCTCACGCCCTGTTTCGGATCGCCGATGATTTCTTCGATCGCGGAATCCCAGATGAATGCAATCTTGGGATTCTTGTGCGCGCGATCCTGCATGATCTTCGATGCGCGCAGCGTGTCGCGGCGATGCACGATCGTGACCTTGGTGCAGAAGCGCGTG
>JBGPNU010000229.1:0-5777 GCA_041487675.1 Binatus sp. (SeqCode) | reverse complement strand
TGGTAGAGCATGTGACTTTTAATCACAGGGTCCCGGGTTCAAGTCCCGGACGGCTCACTCACTTTCTCGCCTGATCATCCTCGTGAAGCCAGTAGAGTAGCGCTGCGACGATGTTGCCTGGTTCGCTCGCCCGTTGTCGGGAGGTGCCACCGGCACACGGGTAGGGTGAGGGACATCTGCGCGGCGCGATTGTCTGATGCGCCGCACAAATATGCGCAGCAGAAATCAACATAGGTCCCTCACCCGACGCTCAAGGTCTCGCGTCGGCCTCTCCCGACACAGGGAGAGGCAAGGATCAGCAGAGACGAAATTGAGGAAAAAGATTCGGGGTCCCTCGGCTTCGCTCGGGATGACAGCAGAAAATCTACGCGCGTGGGCTGCACCCTCACCTACCTCGCACGGGCGAGGTTAAGAGAGGATGACGGCAGGTCCGCATGAAGATTGATACATCGCGGCTGAGCCTGATGCTGTCGGAGCATCCGGGCGACCTGATGGAGCCGCAGTCGGTAATGCGGGTCTTCAACAGCAATCCCGATTTTATAGATGACTCGGGAGGGCGGATCGGGAAGTTCGCGTACACGCTCGACGAAGTGGCCGCATGGGAGATGTTCCAGCAGCCGCCACGGGAGCATCAGCGGTTCTTTGCGATCCGGCCCAAGGGCGGCGACGAGTTGATCGGAATGGGCGATATGATGACGCCGCATCCGCGCGGCAACTACGCGGCGCTGGGCCTGCTAATCATGCATCGCGAGTGGCAAGGCCAGGGGCTCGGCCGGGAGGCGGCGGAAGCGAGCGAAACGATGCTCGCGGCGAGCGGATGGCCTGAATTGGAGTTGGTGGTGCTGCAGGTGAGGCCGCGCTCGCGGCGCTTTTAGGAGGGTGGCGGATACCGGTATTTCCGGGATTCGGTCAACGAGACGCGGCAGCGCTGCTGGGTGTTCCGCAAGGCGCTCGGCTGATACCGCTCAAGTCCCGGAGAGGATGGGATTGACGCGCGGGTCCGACGACCTCTTTCCGTCACTCTGAGCGAAGCGAACGGGTCCCGGATCCGGGGTCCTTCGACTCCGGCAGCCTTCGCTCAGGATGACTTAATGAGCGCGGATCAAGATTGAAAAATCGCGGAGCGACCTGTTCAGATCGCATTTCGGATGAGAGCGCTCTAAGATTCGACGCTATGCGGCGAATAGCACGAATCGCGTTCATCTCAATTGCGGCGATGTTGGTAGCCGGATGCGTCGAAGTATGCGCGCAGCCTTCAGCTCCGGATTCGCCGGCCGCATCGGCCAGTCCCGCGCAGCTCGAGACCCTGAAGCCCGGTACGATTATCGGCGCGGACAACGCCGGCCAATACGCGCGCTACATTCCAGCCGCCGCCAAATTCGCTATCGCGCATGGCTTTCACATGCGGATTGTGCCCGAACGCCGAGTCGAATGGTCCGCGGGGTTTCGTCACGCGACCGAACAATATTCACCGCAAGTCACGCTCGACAGCGACGACTACATCAAGAATTACATCGCCGGGATGCCGTTTCCCCTGCTCGAGGTTACCGACCCGAAAGCCGCCGTTAAGATCGCCTACAACTGGCATATGGGGCCGTTCATGCCCGACGATTTTTCGCTTGCGCCATGGAGCAGCAACGGCTACCAATCCGATCCCGCCCAACCGGATCGAATCGTTCCAAAGAGCGATACCGATTACATCTGCGACCAGTTCGATTTCCTGCGCTATGCGCATCGCACCGACGTCGATCCGCGCCCGACGCTTGGCGACAATTCGATGGGCGTCGAGTGGAAGGCGAGATGCAATCGATGGGTAAGCGATCTCTCCGACACGCCGAGCGAAGGCGCCGGTATCTGGGTCCGCTATCTCGATCCGAAGCATCCCGACGAATTTTTCGCATTCAGTGGAGCCACGCGCCGGGTCCGCCGGACTGCGGTGAACCTCGCCTATCCGAATGAATTCTGCCGCGGATGCCATCAGCCGTTCTGGGCCTACGCGTTGCCCAAGACCGAGAACTATTTGTATCGCCTGCTCGGCACCACGGTCCTGCTGGCGTGTTTGGCGGCCGACGACGAGCCGGCGGGATTCAAGACCGGCGCAACAGGATTGACGCTTGGCGAGGAACCGTTCGAACTTCGTCGCGCGTACATTATCGAGATGCGGCCGCGATTTCCCGATGAAACGTCGGCGGGGCTGCGCACCATCGTTTATGTGGATAGCGAAGTGTACGTCTGGCTGGCCGCAGAGTTTTATGAATCGAGCGGGCTCACCGCGACGGCGATGCCGCTCTGGCGGATGCGTCCGTCGGCAGAGGGCGGAAACCTGTTCGATCTCGCCGGCAGCTTTTACCATCCCGAGCGCGGCGGATCGTATTTCCGCTCGCTGGTTCCCGCGCACAATCAATTCAAGCAGATAATCAACAGCGGCGGCGTCGCGGAAGGCGCGTTCAATCCGCAAATGATGCACTGAGGTAAAGCTGCGCGCGCGCCGTGGCCTGATTCGAAGCGCTCACCGCGATGTGATGCTGATCGAGTTGCCGTCGGGATCGAGATAGCGGGCGGTGAGTCCCCAGGGCTCTTGCCGGGGCTCATGGAGTACACGCACACCGGTCTTTACGAGCTTGGAATGAAAGGACGCCGCGTCGGCGACTAATATTCCTATCGCAGCGCCCCGCGTCACCGGCCGGCCGGGGGGCATCGCGGGAAATAGTGCGAAATGCAGAAACGCACCCTCTGTCCATGAGAAGGCGGCATGCTGACCGCCGATAAAGACGTCATCGGCAGGCTGGTTCTGATCGGAGTGAAGCGGAATCTCGAAAATGTCTCGATAGAAACGCACCGAGGCCTCGAGATTGGAGACATGGAGTTCGACATGAATTAATCGGTCTGGGTCGCTCATGAGGTTTTCTCCATACGGCTCACAATCTGATTTTCGTCTTAATTAGCACAACAATTCGAACCTCGGGGAGGTGTGTATCCACAGTGATTGAAGCGCGGCGCGCTCGAAAGGGTTTTCCCCGGTTCGCCGGGTGGGATACACCATGCGCACGGCAGTCAGATGGCGCGCTCGATCAATAGTTGGTTTCCACGATCCGCCACGGCGGATGGCAAGTTGCTACTCGCGACCCGGGCGCTTAGGGGTCTCGCCGACGGTGCGGTCAGCGTAATCCTGCCGAGCTACCTGACGGCGATCGGATTCAGTCCGCTCAGAGTGGGAGCGATCGTCTTTGGCACGCTGCTCGGCTCGGCGGGGTTGACGCTATGGGTTGGACTCGCGACCGATCGGCTCGGTCGCCGGCGAGTTCTGATCGCAGCATGCGCGCTGATGCTGCTCACGGGACTTGGATTCTCGAGCCTGACCAGCTTCTGGCCGCTGTTCGCGGTCGCAGTGGTCGGAACGCTCAACCCGTCGGCCGGCGACGTCAGCCTGTTCCTGCCGGTCGAGCAGGCGGCGCTGGCAGAGGCCGCGGCGGCTCGCGACCTGACCTCAATGTTCGCGCTGTACAACGTTGCTGGCGCGATGGCGGGCGCGCTGGGAGCGCTCGCGAGCGGAGTTCCCGCGATACTTGCGGCTCGTCATGGATGGGCGCTCGCGTCGGCACTGCGATCGGGCTTTGTCGCGTACTCGATCCTCGCGGTGATCGCATTCGCGGTGTACCGGAATCTTTCACCGGCAGTCGAAGCGGCGCACCGGCCCGGCAAAGCCGCACCGCTCGCGAAGTCGCGGTCGATCGTGCTGCGGCTGTCGGCGCTGTTCAGTCTGGATTCACTCGGTGGAGGATTTGTAATTCAGTCGTTGCTGGCGCTATGGCTGTTTCGCCGTTTCAACATCTCGGTGCAGGCAGCGGGTTCGTTTTTCTTCGCCGCCGGCCTGCTCGGCTCGATGTCACAATTTATCTCGTCGGCGCTAGCCGCGCGGGTTGGGCGGATCAACACGATGGTCTTCACGCATCTGCCGTCGAACGCGATGCTGATCATTGCGGCGCTGATGCCGACCGCGGGATTGACGATGCTGTTCCTGCTTTTACGTGCATCGATGTCGCAGATGGACGTTCCCGCGCGGCAGTCATACGTGATGGCGGTGGTGCCGCCCGAGGAGCGCGCGGCGGCGGCGAGCGTGACCAATGTTCCGCGCGCCCTCGCAACCGCACTCGCGCCACTACCCGCGGGCGCGATGCTGAATCACTCGTCGTTCGGATGGCCGCTGATTTGCGCGGGCGCGCTCAAGACGATTTACGACATCGCGCTGCTGATTCAGTTCCGCTCGGTCAAGCCGTCCGACGAATCCTGAATCGTCTTGCTGCGATCGCGGCGAATTACGGCGCCTTTTGCGAAACAGGGGTTATTTCTTAGGATCCAGGCCCGAATGTTTCACGTGAAACGTTTTAGTTGGAGTCAACATCAACATATTCTCCATGTGGAATCCGCGACGCTCTCCAGCGCGCGCATGTCGCCCTTGATGAACTCGATGTCAGGGTTCAACCGCCGCGCACTCTCGATCATGCCAGCTGACAGATCGATTCCCATAGCTTGCGCGCCGCGATCCTTCAGATAGCGCGCGATTTGACCGGGGCCGCATCCCATGTCGCAGATCTTTCCCGCATCGCCGACCTTCTCGATCACACGATCGAGCATCGCGCGATCGAAGGGCTTGTTCGCGAGCTCGCCGAAAAGCCGGTCGGCATAAGCTTCGGCCGCGTCGTCGTAGACGTTCTGCACGTCCGATTTCATTCGCTTCGAGCCGCCATCTGGCACCGGAAAGGTTTACCTAGTATTCTCAGATTCAATGAAGTCGAAGGGCAAGAACCAGGTGGCAGCGACGGCAGTTCACGGTTCCTATCACTACACGGTCTACTTTGAGCCGCAGACCGACGGCAGTTTCGCGGTAGTGTTTCCGGCATTCCCTGAGATTGTGACCTTCGGGCACTCCCTCGACGAGGCGCGCGCGATGGCGCGCGACGCGCTACGCTGCCATCTGGAAGGGCTGCGCAAGGACGGCGAGGCGATTCATCCCGAGACGCCGCCGGCGGGCCAGCCGATTCGCGAAGAGGTTGTGGTGGCGATTTGAGTCCGGCGCTGCCGGTTCTCACGGCGCGCGTGGTCGTAGCGGCGCTTGAGAGAGCTGGTTTCTTCATGCACCATTCGACCGGCAGCCACGTTCAGTTGAAACATCGCGACCATCCCGAGCTTCGAGTCACGGTGCCGTATCACTCCGGCGACGTGCCGCGCGGCACGCTCCGCTCGATCATTCGCCAGGCTGGTCTTACGGTGGAGCAATTCTCCGCGCTCTTGTAGTGTGATAAAAGACGCTTTACCGATGAAGTTCAGCCGCATCACGATTCGGAATTCGTGATTAGTTCTTGCGCCGGCTCCGGTATCTCCGAATCAGCGCATTAGTCGAGCTGTCGTGCGCTAGCTTCGGCTCGGTCGCGGATTCCAACTCGGGAATGATTTTTTGCGCCAGCACCTTGCCGAGTTCCACGCCCCATTGATCGAATGAGTCGATATTCCAGACGACTCCCTGGGTGAAGACGCTGTGCTCATACAGCGCGACCAGCTTGCCGAGCGTCTCGGGCGTCAGTTCGTCGGCAAGAATCACCGTCGATGGACGATTGCCCTCGAACACGCGATGCGGCACGAGCCAATCGGGAGTGCCTTCGGCCTTGACCTGCTCGGGCGTTTTGCCGAAGGCGAGCGCCTCTGCCTGCGCGAAAATGTTGGAGAGCAGAAGATCGTGATGGCGGCCGAGATGATTCAGCGGCCGGCAGAAACCGATG
>JBGPNU010000228.1:0-5802 GCA_041487675.1 Binatus sp. (SeqCode) | reverse complement strand
CGGCCGTGCCCTGACCGGAATGTCTGCGATCCGGTAATCGGGTTCACGAACGATCGCTGAAGATGCGCGCGTAGGTCTTTTGTGTAGCCGCCGCCTGTTCCTGCGCTTTCTTACGCTCCTCCGGCGTCGCCATCTCGGCGATCATTTTGCGCTCCAGAGCAATAGCTTCTTGCAGCGGTAGTTCGACGCCGCGATTAATCAACTCTTTTGCGGTTTTGAGCGCATAGGCAGCCCGCTCGATATAAACGCCCGCCATTTTCTCGCACTCCTTGATCAACTCTGCTGCCGGCGCCACGCGATTGACCAGCCCCACTCGAAACGCTTCTTCCGCCGTCCACGGAAAGCCGCCGAAAATCATCTCCTTGGCAACGCCGGCGCCGACCAGGCGCGGAAGGCGTTGCGTTCCCCCGCCGGCGGGCAGGGCGCCAAACCGGATTTCCGGGAGACCGATGGTGGCCGTGTCTGAAATAACTCTGACGTCGCATGCCAGGGCGATTTCGCACCCGCCACCCATCGCGGCGCCGTTGATCGCGGCGATTATCGGAACGCGGGATCCTTCGAGCGCGCTGAACAGGTCGCGTCGCGGCATCGCCGGTTGAGCTGCGGGATTCTGTTCAGAGGCACTTGCACGTTGCTCACGGGCGCGTTGCGCGAAGTCCCGCAGATCGGCGCCGCCACAGAAGTGTTTGCCGGCGCCGGTGAGAATAACGACGCGGTACTCGGAGTCCGCTTCCACTTCATCCATCGCACTGACCACTTCTCGCATGAGCTGGAAGCTAATCGTGTTCGCGCGATCAGGACGATTCAGCGTCAGGTAGCCGATTCCTTCCTTGCGCTCCAGGATTATTGTTTCGTATTTCATGGTGTTCCCCGTCTGATCAACATCGGCTACATCGCGAACGAATAGCCGCCGTTGACCGGCATCGTTTGTCCGGTGATCCAGCTTGAAGCATCGGAACTCAGAAACAGGATCATGTTGGCTGCATCCTCCGGCTCGCCAAGGCGCTTGATCTGGTAAACCTTCAGCATTCGCTTGACCGCTTCCGGATCGGAAGTGGCGCGTTCGATGGCCGGCGTGCGCGTCGCACCCAGTGCGACACAGTTGGCGGTGATTCCGGCGCGGCCGAGGTCCTTCGCAACCGCCCGCATGAAGCCCGCAGCGCCCGCCTTGGCTCCTGAATAGATCTCCAGATGAGGCTCGCCCACCCGCCCCGCATCAGAGATTACGGTCACGATCTTGCCGTATTTGTTCGCGATCATTGCGGGTCCGGCGATTCGCACGCAGTTCAACACGCCGAAGAGATTGGTGCCGAGGAAGGGCTCCCAGTCTTTAGGCTCCTGTTCCCAGAAAGATTTGCGCGCGACGGCGCTCGGATCGGCGCCGGCATTGCCCGCGTTGTTGACCAGGATATCGACTTGGCCGAAAGTCGCTCGCGCTTTTTCAAACATCGCTGTGACCGACGCAAAATTGGTCACGTCGCATTGCGCCGGCAGGGCTTTGACGCCCAGCTTTTCCACCTCGGCGGCGACCGCCTCTGCGCGCTCGAGGCGGAAATCGTTGACCACTACGCCGCCTGCGTTGTTCTCTGCAAAACGAAGCGCGACCGCGCGTCCCACGCCTTGTCCGGCACCGGTCACCAGGCCGACGCGTCCCCTGAGATCAAGGATGTTACCGCTCATGTTTCTCCTCCAGGTGATTTGCGTTCTAGGCGAGTACTCCGGACTCACCCAATTGCGCGATCTCCGTTTCCGGCATTCCCAAAACGGCCGCCAGCACTTCCTTTGTGTGCTCACCGATTCGCGGCCCCCGCCGAGTCGGATGAAGGCGGGTGCGAGCCAGTGAGAACCGCGGCCCCTCGATGTCTGCTTCGCCGAAAACCGGATCGTTGATCTTGTGGAGGTGTCCCGCTTCGAGAAGATCGGCATCGCGCACGAGGTCACCACCTCGGCTCACGACATGAGCCGGCACTCCCGCCGCTTGAAGGCGACGCTCGATCGCTTCCACCTCCTGTTCATGGGTCCAACCGGCGATCGTCTCCTCCAACTCGGCGCGATGGCGCAGCCGGCCGATAATCGTGTCGAACTTCGCATCGCGCAGCTCCCCACCGATCGAGGCGCGAAACGCCTCCCAATGACCAGGATCCGAAGCATCGATCGCGATCCATCGATCTTCCCCGCTGCACGGATATACGCCCTGCGGCGCCTGCAGAGGCGACCCTGCGATGCCGCGGCGTTCCGGAATCGTGCCGTTCGCGGCATATTCGTAATATGCGGGCATCATGAACTGAATTCCCGCTTCGGCTTGGGCGACATCGATATAGCATCCCATCCCGGTGTGCGATCGGCGATGGAGCGCTGCGAGGATGCTCGCGACTATAAACCTGGGCGTTACCGCATCGGTCCATGGACCCCACGGCCCCGTGGGCTCACGATCGGTCCATCCGATTTGATATGTCGCGCCCGACATCGCCGCGCCCATCGTGCCAACGCCACTGGTGCCTTTTGCGTACGGTCCCGTCTGTCCGAGCAGGCTCGTCGATGCCATGATGATCCGGTCGTTGCGCAGCTTCAGATCCGAGTACGCTAGATGAAGTGTCTCCAGCACGCCGGGGGTGAAGCTTTCCAGTACGACATCCGCCCATTGCGTCAGTCGAAGGACTATCTCTCGCCCCTCAGGACGGCGGATGTCGATCGCGATACATCGTTTTCCGGCGTTGAGGTTGTGATAGCTGAGTGAGCGTTCGGGCCCCGTCTTCCCGTCCTTGAACGGACCGAGCGTGCGCACCGGATCGATGCGTTTTGAGCTTTCGACCTTGATCACATCTGCGCCCATGTCGGCCAGATAGCGCCCGCTAGCCGGCCCGACCATTACCCAGCTCAAATCGAGCACATGAACGCCCTCCAGCGGTGCTGCCATCTTAGATTTCTCCGGCGACGAACAGCGCCTGGATTTCAGCTTTGGAAAGACCGAGTTCCGCTTCAAGGATCTCCGCGGTGTGTTCAGACAATTTCGGCGCGGGTCGTTTGACCTCGATCGAGTAGTTCGAGAATTGTGCAAATCGCGCGGGCGCATCGATTTCGCGACCCGCCTCGAGACTCACCCGGGTGAAGAGTCCGCGCTCGCGGTACTGCACATAGTCGGCAACGTCTTTCATGTTCATCACGGGCGACGCGAGGAGTCCAAGTCTCCGCGAGGCCTCTGCTATCTCAGCCTTGCTCTTCGACCGCGCCAGCGACTTGAGTCCGTCAACCAGCGCTTGCAGATCCGGTGGTGATGCCTTTCGCGCCGTCAGGTCGCTGATGAATGAAGACCAGCTTATCTCGGCGATTCGCTGATCCATGCGCCCCTCTTCAGCCGCCCATTTCGCGAGCCGCTGCGTCATCTGCCCGAACACTGGGCCGAAGCCTATCGTGATCAACGCGAACCCGTCCGCGCACTCGTACACGCTTGGAACTTGCACACCCGCTATCACCATCGCGCCTTGCGTCCGTTTGGCCTCTGGATTGCCTGAGCCTGGAACAATGGCCTGGCCAAATGCGCTCATCATCGCGGCGATCCTGGCCGATACGTCGGCGCGCTGGCCCAGTCCGTCGCGATCGCGTGCGATGAGCGCGGCGAGCGTCGCGATCGCAGCATCGGCGCCCGCTTCCATCATCCCCTGCGGCACCGGGAAAAAAAGTGGAGGGCGATCGAGGTCTCCTGTCATCGCTGGCGCGCCGCTGGCCGCCATCACGGTAAAATCGGTCGCTGCGTATTCGCTTTTCGGGCCGATCCGGACGAACGGGGTGACCGTGCATCGGATCATGCGCGGTGAAAATTCGATCGAGTCGAGCAGCGACTCTTTGCCCCCGCCAACCGCTTCGATCACTACGTCAAATCTCGTGGCGAGGTCTCGCATTAGCCCCTTCCCGTCAGGCGACGAGAGGTCAAGAGTGACTCCGCGTTTATTGCAGTTAAGCGCTTGCCAGGTGAGGCTCCGCTCGATTCCGGGAATATCGCCCAGGAATGGGGCGAGCCGCCGCCCCGGAGATCCCGCAGGGGGCTCGACCACGATGACATCCGCACCCAGATCTGCAAGCATCCTCCCCGCAAGCATCGTCGCAGGTGCGGAGATTTCCAGGACACGAACGTCATCGAGCATGAGCGCGCCTCCCGCTCTCAATCGCGCCGCGATGCGCATGGCTCGTCATCGGGCCGAAACATACCTACTTGCCGGTCCGCATGCAAAATTGACGCGGGCGAAAGTTTAGTCCTATCGTCTCGAGCGGGAGGCCATCATGCCCAATCGCACCGCCGTTCATTCCGAACTCTACTCGTCAGACTCCACCGACAATCCGTCATTAAGCGGCGGCAAATGCCGCGCGTGCGGCTATGTCTTCTTTCCCCCGCAGCGTTATGGATGCGAATCCTGCGGTGCGCCGCCCGAAAAGCTTGAGCCAGTGCAATTGGCCGGACGCGGCAGGCTTCATTCATACGCAACTGTTCATCTCCATCTGGGCAAGGACATTGAGGCTCCGTTCACGATCGGCCTGATCGTCCTCGATGACGGCCCGGCGATTCGATCCACGCTTACCAACCGCACAGATGCGGGCCTCGCCATCGGCGATCGCATGAAGAGCGTGCTCGTTGCGGCCGGTACCGATCAGGAGGGCAACGAGATGGTCGAGCTACGCTTCGCCAAGGCAGAGACAAGCAAATGAAAAAGAACCTTCGTGATATGCGCCCGGTTTATGTGGTCGGCATCGGCCTCCATCGATATCAGCGCCTCAGTGAAACCCCATACGTGACGCTCGGCCTTACCGCGGTACGAGAGGCTCTTGTGGATGCGGCTATTGAATGGCGATCGGTCGAGTCGGCCTATACCGGCACGGCACTGATCGGAATGGCGGCTTCACGGCCAATGTTGCGTCATCTCGGCGCGACCGGAATTCCGATGGCTCAGGTCGAGAACGCGTCCGCTTCGGGATCGACGGCATTTCGCCAGGCGTGCATCGATGTTGCCGGCGGCTTGACCGATGTTTCACTCGCGCTGGGAGTGGACAAACCGGGACCGGTCGCGATGGCGCCGGGGAAGACCAGGATGCGCGACCTGGCCGGCGCTCGGGTGGCGCCTTTCACCCATTTCGCTCTGCTCACGCAGGAGTACATGACTCGCTACGGTGTGAGCGCGGAACAGATTGCCCTGGTCGCCGTCAAGAACAATCGCAACGGGGCAAACAATCCCTACGCACAGCGGCAAAGGGCGGTAACTCTGGAAGAAGTGATGGCCGGCCCGGCTATTTCGGGGTCGCTGACCCGCCTTCAATGCTGCCCTATCGGGGAAGGCGCCGCCGCATTGATCGTCGCCTCCGACGATGCGATCGCGCAACTCGGGATCGATCGCAACCGCGCAGTCAGAGTCATCGCGTCGGTCACGAAAACCGAGCGGATCTACCGTGACGCGAAGAATTTTGACGCAGAGTTGACTCGCGAAACGGTCCAGGAGGCGTATCGAGAAGCGGGAATAGAACCAGGCGACCTGGATCTGATGGAACTCCATGATGCGTTCACGATCGAAGAGCTGCTGTACGTGGAGGCAATGGGACTGTGCGCGCCGGGCAAGGCCGCGGGAGCGATAGCGGCGGGCGAGTTCGATATAGGTGGCCGCTGCGCGGTAAGCGCGTCAGGAGGACTGCTCGCGATGGGCCATCCGATCGGTCCGACCGGCGCCGGGCAGATCGCAGAGATCACCCGCCAGTTGCGCGGCGAAGCGGGCTTACGGCAACAGCCGAACGCGAAGACCGGCCTTGCTCACATGGTGG
>JBGPNU010000227.1:0-5844 GCA_041487675.1 Binatus sp. (SeqCode) | reverse complement strand
TTATCCACAGGGCTTGCATTTCGGCTCGATCGCGATAGACTGCGGCTGGCACTCGATAGTTCGGAGTGCCAATTGACAAAACCCGGACAGTTATTACTTTCCGAACGGCTGGAATCGTCTGGCCAACCAATTTCGCAGGCAAGGAGGCTACTGGTCCCCAATGAAAGGATTTAGACCGCTGGGCGATCGAATTCTGATCAAACGAATCAAGGAAGAGGAGCGGACCAAGGGTGGAATAATCATCCCTGACACCGCCAAGGAAAAGCCCCAGGAGGGCAAGGTTGTCGCCGTCGGCAAGGGCAAGTACAGCGAAGAGGGCAAGCTTATCCCGATCGAAGTAAAGGCGGGCGATAAGATCCTGTTCGGCAAGTACTCGGGCAGTGAGATCAAGCTCGACGGCGAGGACCATCTCATTATGCGCGAGGACGACATCCTGGGAATCCTCGACTAGGCAACGGCGCCTGCTCGCAAGCGAATTCCATAACCTATTGAAACCGTGAATTTAGGAGAGGCAAAAGAACCATGCCTGCAAAGATAGTTCGTTTCGGACAAGAGTCGCGCGAGAAGATCCTCAAAGGGGTCAACGTGCTCGCCGACGCCGTTACCGTGACGCTCGGCCCCAAAGGCCGCAACGTCGTGTTGGAGAAGAGCTTCGGCGCTCCGACCGTGACCAAGGATGGCGTTACTGTCGCCAAGGAAATCGAACTCGAAGACAGGTTCGAGAACATGGGCGCGCAGATGGTCAAGGAAGTCGCCTCCAAGACTTCCGACGTCGCCGGCGACGGCACCACCACTGCAACCGTGCTGGCCCGCCAGATCTTCACCGAGGGCATCAAGATGGTCGCGGCGGGGCACGATCCGATGTCGCTGAAGCGCGGAATCAATCGCGCGGTCGAGGCGATCACCGCCGAGCTCAAGAACCTGTCCAAGCCGACCAAAGACCGCAAGGAAATCGCTCAGGTCGGCACCATCTCGGCCAACAACGACTCCACCATCGGCGACATCATTGCCGAGGCGATGGAGAAAGTCGGCAAAGAAGGCGTGATCACGGTCGAAGAGGCGCGCGGGCTGGAGACCCAGCTCGAGGTCGTCGAGGGCATGCAGTTCGACCGCGGCTACCTGTCGCCGTATTTCGTGACCGATCCGGAGCGGATGGAAGCGAAGCTCGACGATGTGTTCATACTCATCCACGAGAAGAAGATTTCCTCGATGAAGGATCTGCTTCCGATCCTCGAGACGATCGCCAAGAGCGGCAAGCCGTTCCTGATTATCGCCGAGGATATCGAAGGTGAGGCGCTGGCAACCCTGGTCGTGAACAAAATTCGCGGCACACTCTCGTGCGTAGCGGTCAAGGCGCCCGGCTTCGGCGATCGGCGCAAGGCGATGCTCGAAGATATCGCCACGCTGACTGGCGGCCGCGCGATTTCCGAAGAACTCGGACTCAAGCTCGAAAACATCACGCTGACCGACCTCGGCCGCGCCAAGCGCCTGGTCGTGGACAAGGACAATTGCACGATAATCGACGGCGCCGGCAAGAAGTCCGACATCGAAGGACGTATCAAGCAGATTCGCGCTCAGATTGAAGAGACCACCTCGGACTACGACCGCGAGAAGCTCCAGGAGCGGCTCGCCAAGCTGGTCGGCGGCGTAGCGGTAATCCGCGTCGGCGCCGCGACCGAGGTCGAGATGAAGGAAAAGAAGGCGCGGGTCGAGGACGCCCTTCATGCCACCCGCGCCGCAGTCGAAGAGGGTGTGGTTCCGGGCGGCGGCGTCGCGCTGATTCGCGCCTCGGGCGTGCTCGACAACATGCGCGCCAGTGAGGCCGAAAAGATCGGCATCGCGATCATCAAAAAGGCGATCGAAGGTCCGGCCTGGTGGATCGCGTCGAATGCGGGATGGGAAGGCTCGGTGGTCGTGGACAAGATCAAGAACAACAAGGGGCCGTTCGGATTTAACGCGGCTTCCGAAGAGTTCGAGGATCTGATGAAGGCCGGCATCATCGACCCGACCAAGGTCGTTCGCAGCGCTCTACAGAACGCCGCGTCAGTCGCGAGCTTGCTGCTCACCACCGAATGCATGGTGGCCGAGAAGCCCGACGAAAAGGGCGGCGGTGGCGGTGGAATGCCGGGCGGAATGCCTCCGGGCGGCATGATGTAGTCGTTGCCAGGGCGATTAGCCAAACCGGTGGTCATCCACCTGTGACAGACAGTTAGCATCGGCGGCGGGGTCATCGTGACTCCGCCGCTGTTTTTTGGGCGGCCCCCTTTTTCGGCTCGATAACGACCTCCGTCAGGCCAGAATTGGCGCTACAAGCCGTGTCTTAAACGCTTTCGACGAGCCTTGGTTCTGTCACTGCGATGCTACAAATCGCTTGCCTGCAACGATGACCAGGGGTGCCGACCGCAACATCGCCACTGCGCCCGGGCGGTGAAAACGCCCAGCGGACCGGTTTTCGAGAGCCTCTAATTGTACCTCGCGCCCGGCCCTTGGGTGCCGACCGAGTCCGTGGCTCGCCGGAGTTGGAGAGCCTCGGCAGGAGCGAATGCCGTTGGATCCTCAGGCTGAGTGCGCCGATCGCAGCCGAATTACTGAGCAAATTCGGCCCGAATTTACACGTCCGCAATTAACGCATCGCGGGGACACCGGCGAGAATGCGTGTCCTGCAAGCGACTTGTCGGTGCTAAACCGGGGGCGACTTTTGTCGCGATCGCCATCCAAACTTCGCCGTATTAGGGCAGAAGTACAGAAAAATCGGGCTGGACGGTTGGGGACCGCCGCGTTGCGTACGATGCTCACATTTCTTGGCCCCGCCTTTGCTAAATCCTCAACCAGGTTGCCGCTGTGAACACATCGGGAGTCGGGACGGTGACGTATGCGTCCGGGAGGAGCGACTAATGGCAGTGCGGGTGCTGATTGCGGACAGTTCGATGGTCACGCGCGACATCATTCGCCATCACCTCGAGTGCGGGGGATGCCAAATCGTGGCGGAGACTGAGACCGTCGCGCAGGCCATGAATCTTTTCCGGACCACTCGACCCCACGTCGTCACGCTCGACGTTGGTCTTCAGGGTGACCGGGGTGTCGATGCCTTGTCGTTGTTCAGGACGATTCGCAAGGAGTCGCCCGCGACATCGGTGGTAATTGTCGGCGCGTCACAGCAACCGGACAATCAGCGAATATATCTGCGTGAGGGCGCGCTCGAATGTATCGTGGAGCCGTTCGACAGCTTCGGGCTCGAGCGGATGTGGCGGCGCCTGTCCGCGATCTATCCCGAGCTCAGACACAGCGACGAAGCCGCATCGGGACGCTGATTCTAGCCGACCATCAGACGTTCGATCGTGACGGGCTCGCCCGGCACGAAATTCACCCACAGTACCCAGCCCGAATTCTCGCTCGAATAGAGCGGCGCCGGAGTGCCGCAGTAAAAGGCGCGAGTCGCGCCCTGCGACACGTCGCTGAAGACATGCACGTGGCCAAGCGCGATGTAGTCGTAGCCCGAACGCTGGATCTCGGCCGGCGTTATCGGCGACGACCGCTCGAATTCGCCTTCCTCCATGAAGAATCCGTGCGCCAGGGCGATATTCCAAAGCCCTTCATCCGGCTCGGGCACGCCGCGTAGCGGCCGGTAGTCAGGGGTGTGCTCGACCATCGCGCGGCCCCATAGTCGAGTCGCGAGCTCGGGAAAATTCAGCGTCTTGCCGTCCGGCTCGAGAATCAGATGCAGATTTTCGGGAAGCGCGCCCGGAGCGAGACCCGCGTAGATCGATCGCTCGTCGTGTGCGTCGTGATTGCCGGGGATCATCACGACCGGCATCCGCGCCCGCCCGATGGTTCCGAGCGCGAAGGCGAGACCCTCTTCGGTCACGCGCGCGGAATCGAACAGGTCGCCGACAATCAACAGCAGGTCGGCGGCGCGCTGGTTGGCGATATCGATCACCCGGCCGAACGAGTTGCGGACCTTGTTGCGCAGTTGCACGCCCCGCTCGCCGGAACCGAAGGTGTCGGTTTCGAGATGGACGTCGGAAGTATGAACGATCCGGAGCGGACGACGCGGTTTAGCGGGCAAGTTGGTTTCCATGAATCCGTTAGGCCGGTCGTGGGCGCTTGGTTCCGGTCGAGGATAACATCCTGTAGAGTCAGATTTACTAGAGTTCGAGCGCCCATTCCATCGCAAAGAGTTATCGCAGAGGGGTTTATCACTTGATCGTCGTAATGAAAGCGCATGCCAGCGAGGCCGAAATTCAGACGGTCGTCAAGATGGTCGAGGATCTCGACTACAACGCGCACGTAATCCGCGGAGTCGAGCGCACCGTGATCGCATGCGTCGGCGATGAGCGCGGCGAAAAGCATCAGCTAACTCATCTGGAATCGGTCGCGGGCGTCGAACGCGTGATGCCGGTGGTGAGATCGTTCAAACTCGCGTCGCGCGAAGTGCGGCCGGAGGGATCGCGAATCAAGGTTGGCAACGTCGAGATCGGCGGCAAGCGAATCACGGTGATCGCGGGACCATGCGCGGTCGAGAGCGAGGCGCAGGTCGAGGCCGCGGCTGACGCGGTCAAACTGGCCGGCGCTCATATGCTGCGGGGCGGAGCGTTCAAGCCGCGCACCTCGCCGTATTCGTTCCAGGGGTTGGAAGGCGAAGGATTGAAGATGCTCGAACACGCGGGACGCCGGGTGGGCTTGCCGGTGGTGACCGAGATAATGGACCCGCACGATATCGACCTGATCATCGAGCACGCGGACATGCTGCAAGTCGGCGCGCGCAATGCGCAGAACTTCTCGCTGCTGCGGCGGCTGGGAAGAATCAAAAAGCCGGTGCTGCTCAAGCGCGGGATGTCCACCAAGCTCGAAGAATTCGTGATGGCGGCGGAATATATCCTGTCGGAGGGAAATCCCAACGTGGTGCTGTGCGAGCGCGGGATTCGCACTTTCGAGACCGCGACCCGCAACACGCTCGATCTGAACGCGGTGCCACTGCTGAAAGAATGGACCCATCTGCCGGTGCTGGTCGATCCGAGCCATGGCACCGGCATCTACTCGTTGGTGGCGCCGATGGCGCTGGCGGCGATCGCGGCGGGTGCGGACGGATTGCTGATCGAGGTGCATCCGAAACCCGAGAGTGCGCTCTCCGACGGACCGCAGCAGTTGAAGCCGTCGCGGTTCGCCGACCTGATGCGGTCGCTGAAGCCGCTGGCCGAAGCGGTGGGAAGAACGCTCTAATCGCGCCGCGCCTCATTATGAAAGGAAAGGGTCATCAGGAAAGCGGCTTGCGCCAGAATTCCATCGGGATGCGATCGGGTCCGACCACGGCGCGATCGAAGCCAACCTTGCGATAGAGTCCGCGTGCGACGCGATTGTCCTCGCGCACTTCGAGCGTGAGCCGGCAGCAACCGAGCTCGCGCGCCTTGGTTTCGATTCGCTCGAGCAGCATCCGCCCGATTCCCTTTCCGCGCACCGAAGAGTCCACGAATATATCGTGGATGTTGATCAGCGGACGCGCGTTGAAGGTCGAAAAGCCGAGGAAACAGATCGAGAAGCCGACCGGAGTGCCGTCGCGATAGGCGAGAAAGACGTAGCACGCGGGATGCGCGCGCAGGCCGGGAACCAGTTCGCGTTTGGCAGCCTCGGGCATCGGCACGCCACCCTCCATCGGATCGCGCATGTACGCGTCGAGCATCGCGACGATTGCCTGCTGATGCTCCGCGCGCGAGAGATCCGCATCGATGATCGTCACGTTTGTCACCGGTTCAGCCGTCATGAGATCTTCTGGTCGTCCTTGTAGGTTTCCTCCCAGTTCCTGAAACCGTTGGGGTCCCATCGTTTCCACACGCCCTGGCGCTTGCC
>JBGPNU010000226.1:0-5853 GCA_041487675.1 Binatus sp. (SeqCode) | reverse complement strand
CTCGCGTCCACGCCCTACGATATCGATCGATTCGGCGCGCTGCTGCCGCGCTTTACCCCGCGCCAGGCCGACTTGCTGATGGTTATTGGAACCGTCACCGTGCGCCAGGGCCCGATTCTGAAACGCGTGTACGATCAGATGACCGAGCCGAAATGGGTGATGGCGTTCGGCGCATGCGCTTCGACCGGTGGATTCTACGACAACTATGCGACCTTGCCCGGAATCGACAAGATCATCCCTGTGGATGTGTACGTTCCGGGATGTCCCCCGCGGCCGGAGGGCGTCCTCGACGCGCTGATGGCGCTGCAGCGGAAGATCCAGGGGCAGAAGCAGAAACTGATGGCGCTCAGCGAAAAACATTCCGCGGCCTGACCACGCAGCGAGTCTCACCCGAGAATCATGGAACGGATACTGACTCGCTGGATGGATATCCCTGACCTTCGCAAGCTCGGCGTTTACGTCGGCAACGGCGGATACAAGGCGCTGCGCAAAGCGTTGTTCGATCTCTCGCCCGAAGCGATTATCAACGATGTCAAGAACTCGAACCTCCGCGGGCGCGGCGGCGCCGCGTTTGCGACCGGCGTGAAATGGAGCTTCATCCCCAAGGAATCGAAGAAGCCGGTCTATCTATGCTGCAACGCCGACGAGAGTGAACCGGGCACGTTTGCGAATCGCTACGAACTTGAAAACGACCCGCACTGCATAATCGAGGGCATCGCGATCGCGTGCCGCGCGGTCGGATCGCACATCGCATACGTTTATCTGCGCGGCGAGTTCACCGCGCAAAAGAGAATCCTCGACGCCGCGATCGCCGAAGCCTACGCCAACAACTATCTCGGCAAGAACATCCTTGGATCCGGCTTCGACCTCGAGGTCTTCACCCATCGCGGCGCCGGCGCGTACATCTGCGGCGAGGAAACCGGCCTGCTCGAATCGCTCGAGGGCAGGCGCGCGTATCCGCGCAACCGTCCGCCGTTTCCCGCGATCCAGGGCGCCTTCGGATCGCCCACCGTCGTCAACAACGTCGAGACCCTGTCCAACATCCCGCATATCATCAACCGCGGCGCCGATTGGTATAAGTCGATCGGCCCTGAGAAGAGTCCGGGACCCAAGCTCTTCTGCCTGTCCGGTCACGTGAACAAACCGGGGCTCTACGAACTGCCGATGGGTTTTCCGCTGAAGGATCTGATCTACGATGTCGGCGGCGGCATCCTCGACGGCAAGGCGCTCAAGGGCGTGATCCCCGGCGGCTCGTCATTCCCGATTTTCACCGCCGAAGAGGCGGTCAAGGTTAACATGGATTTCGATTCGGTCCGCGCCGCCGGCTCGTTGATGGGCACCGCGGGCGTGATGGTGATGCACGAGGACACCTGCATGGTGGACACGCTCAAGACCATCGCGCACTTCTACCATCATGAATCATGCGGACAATGCACGCCGTGCCGCGAAGGATGCGGCTGGATCGAAAAGTTGCTCATCGAGCTGGAAGCGGGGCGCGGCAAGATGGAGGATCTCAAGGTCCTCATCGATGTCGCCGTCAACATGGAAGGCAACACGATTTGCGTGCTTGCCGACAGCCTCTCGATGCCGGTGAAAAGCTTCGTGCCGAAGTATCGCGCCGAATTCGAAGCGCACATCAAGCTCGGGCGATGCCCGTTCAAGTCAGCCTCCGCGCAGCAGGCTGCGTGAAAAAATCAGATGCCCAAGCTCACGATTGACGGCAAGGAAGTTGACGCTGGCGCGAGCCTGAATCTGATCCAGGCGGCCGAACTGGTCGGCGTCGAGATTCCGCACTATTGCTACCATCCGGGGTTGACGATTGTCGGCAACTGCCGGATGTGCCTGGTCGAAGTCGAGAAGGCGCCCAAGCTTCAAATCGCGTGCAACACGCGGGTTGCCGAGGGGATGGTCGTTCATACCAGGAGCGACAGGGCCACGGCTGCGCAAAAGGCGGTGCTCGAGTTCCTGCTGATCAATCATCCGATCGATTGCCCGGTCTGCGATCAGGCCGGCGAATGCAAGCTGCAAGATTACTACATGGATTACGATCAGCAGCCCTCGCGCTTCCCGCTGGCCGAGAAAAATCACAAGGGCAAGGCGATCGACATCGGCTCCGGCGTGATGCTCGATCAGGAGCGATGCATCCTGTGCGCGCGATGCACGCGATTTTTCGACGAAGTGACCAAGACCAGCGAGCTGGCGATTTTCGAACGCTCCGACCACAACCGCATCGACATCAATCCCGGCCAGCCGGTGAACAACAAGTACGCCGGCAACGTGGTGGACATTTGCCCGGTCGGCGCGCTGACCGAAAAGGAATTCCGCTTTCGTATGCGCGTATGGTACCTGCATCGCACCGCGTCGGTGTGCGGCCAATGCGAGCGCGGATGCTCGATCGACATCCATCATCATCGCGGACGCATCTACCGCTTCAAGCCGCGCTTCAACCCCGACGTCAACAGCTACTGGATGTGCGACGAGGGACGGCACGGCTTTCCCGCGCTTCAGAACGAGACCCGCCTGACCTCGCCGCTGGTGCAGGCCAAAAACGAACTGGTCGCCGAAACCTGGAGCGAAGGGGTGCGGCGAGCGGCGTCAATTATCGCGGACTTCAAGCGCCAATACGGACCGAAATCGATCGGCGCGGTTATCGACGCGCACTCGACCAACGAAGAAGCGTTCGCGCTGAAACAGTTGATGAGGTCTGCGATCGGATCGGATCGAATCGCGACGCTCAGTTGGTCGCCACCGGGCGCCAGCGGCGATGACGATCTGTTGATTCGAGCAAATAAAAATCCCAACACGCGCGGACTCGCAGCGCTCGGGCTGGCGGCGGACGGAATCGATTCGATGGCGGGCGCAGTCGCGTCCGGCGAACTCAAGATGCTCATCACGTTGCGCGCAGATATTGTAGCTGCGCTCGGCGAAGAGGAGTTCATCAAGCGCTTCGGCGCGCTCGACTACATGTTGGTGCTGTCAACCGACGCGAACGAGACCTGCCAGATGGCGAACCAGGTCTGGCCCATCGGCGCTTATCCCGAGATCACCGGCAGCTTCACCAACTTCAAGGGCCGCGTGCAGCGGATTAACGAAGCCTTCCCGCCGCCCGGAAATGCGATCGCGGCAATCGAGGCGATCGCGCGGCTTGGCCGCGCGCTGGACGGCATCGAGCGTCCCAAGTCGGCCGATGCGGTGTTCGCAGCGATGGCGAAAGAGGAGCCTGCGTTCAAAGGCTTGAGCCTCGCGACCCTTGGTGACCACGGTACCGACTTAACCAGCGTGGCAGTTGAAGCGAAAGCCTGATTGGCCGGATCGGATCTGCGCGATTCGATTCTTTATCTTTGGCGTGATCGGCAAGTCGGGAAACGCATCGACGAACGTCTGCAATCCCGCCGCCGTCTTCTTCGCGTTCTCGCACGAGCAGATTCCCGAGCGCAGTTCCGTCTCGATACTGTCGATCTCGCCCTGCGCTTCGGGGGCGTAGTCGTCTGGATATGCGGTACGGAACGTGAGCCATCCGCGATAGAGATCGGTGAGCAGCTTTCCGTCGAACCGCGTGCATCCCGATTCGTCGGTCTGCTGCTGGATATACGCCGGAAACGCTCCGTTGGCGTCGGGTTCGGTGCGCTCATAGACCTCGAAAAATGCGCGATCCGCCTTGGAGCCGATCTTGCGCGCAAGACTCTTGAAGTATTCGACGCTCGGATGAACGAAGATCGTCTCGTGCCGCGCGACCACAAATCCCTGCATCTGACGCTGGACTTCCTGAAACTGCGATTCGCTCAGATCCGGCAGCACAGCTTGAAGCGATGGCGCAGCCTGCATCCCTGCCTCAAAGACCGGTTCGATCGAATCCTTGCCGCCCGCCTTCAGCAGGGCATCCAGAGCTGCCGCATAATTCGCAACCGCCATAGGAATTTCCTCGGTCGCATTCGCCCGCGCCGGCGCGTCGAATTCGAATGCCGCGACGATCGCGCAGCACGCCGCCACGCTCAAGCATCGAATTGTGTTAGCGGCGGTTGGGCGACGGCGAAGAAGGATCGGGGTCACTCGACTTCGCTCGGGATGGCGGCGATTATTCGAAGTTGGCAAGCGAGTCCGATCGCTAGCATCGCGATCGCACCACGCGCAAGCATCCACCGCGGCGATCCTGCTATTCCGGACGCGGCACGCGCGCCCAAGCGTAGCGACGCGCTCAAACGAAACGCAGCGGGTCGGTTGGTGGTCCTTGGCGCGGGCGACCGGAGACTAGTCGTCAGAGGGTTGAAACACTATTTCGACGTGATCGATGTAGTTCAGTAGCTGGCGCGCGAGCGTGGTAGCCGCGTCATCGTCGTGCGTCGCCGCCGCAACCTCGAGCGAGCGCGCGAGCTCGGTCATCGTATCGAATCCGTAGCTCCCGCCTTCGCCCTTGATTCGATGCGCGAGGCGGGCGATCTCTGCGTAGTCGCGGCGCGCAATCGCCTCGACAATCGTGGTGACATCGCCGCGCTTATGGGTTAGAAAACCCGGGATCAGATCGCTCAGACCCTCGTCCACTTCCACTATTATTCGGTCCGGCATATTTCCTCCTTGAGATCGGTACCGTCCGCACGCTCGCCATCCAACGGGGTCCCTTCTACCGCGTTGCGAATGGCGTCGAGCAGCGTCGATTTCTTGACCGGCTTGGTTACGTGCGCGTCGCATCCTGCCGCCATCGTGCGATCCGCCGCGTCTTCCAGCGCCGACGCGGTGAGCGCAACGACGGGAGTACGGCGGCGGCCATTCTCGCGTTCCCAGCCGCGAATTCTTTGGGTGGCTTCGTAGCCGTCCACAATAGGCATCTGGATATCCATCAGGACCAGGTCGAAACGGCCCGCGATGAATTTGTCGATCGCCTGCTGTCCATCTTCGGCTTCTTCGAGACGGTAGGGCGTTTTTTTCAGATACGCCTCGATCAACGCGCGGTTGTCGTGCGAATCGTCGACAATGAGAATGTGCAGCGCCCGATCAAGTGTTGCCGAAGAGGTTGATACCGGCACGATTGCCGGCGACGCGAGCGTGTCGCCGCGCGGTTCGGGGCGCACTCCCGCGCGCGCTCGCGCGACCGCCGCGAACAAATCGGCGCGCCGGATCGGTTTGACAATATAGTTGTCAACCCCAAGAGCACGCAGGCGGCCAAGCTTGCTGGTCAAGTCGTCGGTGCCGAGCATCATCACGATCTGCGGCCGCCCGGGCATTCCACCCATGAGATGTTTTGCGACCTCGAATCCGCCCATCACGGGCATCGTGCCGTCGAGCAGTATGATCTGGAAGGGCGACTCCCGCGATCCGTCGCGGCGAAGTTCGGCCAGCGCCTCCGTTCCCGACGACACCTGAGTCACCTCCGCCCCTTGCGCTGAGAGCAGTTCCGAGAAAATCGACCGGCTGTCCTGGTTGTCATCGACCAGCAGAATTCCGACGTCACGGAACGCAGGTTTTCGCGACCCCCATGGCGCCGGCCTGTTATTTGCAGTCCCAAATTGCGCGGTGAATGAGAAACTGCTCCCTATTCCAGGTTCGCTCGCAACCTCGACCTTGCCGTGCATCAGCGCGACCAGCCTCGAGACGATTGCCAGTCCGAGTCCGCTGCCGCCGTATTTGCGCGAGGTCGAAGAGTCGGCCTGGGTGAATGCGTGGAACAACAGGTGGAGCTTGTCGGCTGGAATTCCGATTCCGCTATCGGTCACCGCAAACTTGAGCCCACCCGCGGTTGTGGAGTTCGGGTCGGGCTCGACCGAGACCAGCACCTGTCCGTTCTGGGTGAATTTGATCGCATTGCCAACCAGGTTGATCAGAATCTGGCCGAGTCTGAGCGGATCGCCGATCGCGGCG
>JBGPNU010000225.1:0-5858 GCA_041487675.1 Binatus sp. (SeqCode) | reverse complement strand
CACGCCGTCCGATCTGTTGGCCGCGATCGCGATGGGCTTCGATATGTTCGATTGCGTGCTGCCGACCCGAAACGCGCGCAACGGAAGCGCGTTCACCAGTGAGGGGCGAATCTCGATCAAGAATGCGGTGCACGCGCGCGACTCGGCGCCGCTCGACCCGGACTGCCGATGCCGCCCGTGCCGGAGCCATTCACGCGCCTACCTGCGTCATCTATATTTATCGGGCGAGATACTCGCGGCGCGCGCGTTGACGGAGCATAATCTGCACTTCTACGCGAACTTGATGCGTGGGGCGCAAGCGGCTATCTCATCTCGAAATTTCAAAGCGTATGCATCCGATGTGTCGGCCGGGTGGAACGACTCCCGCGCTGACGCATCGTCAGACAGATCGAAGACCGATGTTATCGAGGAATAATTGCTGATCAAGCGATCGGCTGTACCAGCGCCGAGAAAGGGCTTTCGAATGCCTCTATTGGAAAATGCGAGTACATGGCGTATGATGCCATGCAAGGACTTTGAGCGGTGGCCTGGGCCACGCTAATTCTGCGGCGGAAGTGGACGGACGAACGGGGAAATCTGTACGAGATCGTGATTTGGAGAATCGACCGCAGCACCCTCTATCCCGAAGCCGTGCGATACCGGCTTGCGTTCATCCGATCGGGTGAAGAGAGGCCGGCTTTGCTGTACGACAATCATCACCCGAAAGGGCATCATCGCCATGTCGGTACCGATGAGGAACCTTACTCCTTTGTGACGGCGAGGCAACTCGTCGCAGATTTCCTCGCTCAAGCGACCGCACTGGCAGGAGAAGTGAAATGAAGACAGTGACATTCTCAATCAGACCGCTAAGCGAAGTAGCAGACGATTTCGCTAAAACCTTTGACGCCGTCCGAACCGGTCGGCGAATTCCAAAAAAATCGCGCGATGAAGTCGGCTTCACAAGCATCGAGGCCGCTCGAAACTTCCTGACGCGCGAGCGGCTCGCGCTTATGCGGACGATTCGAACCCGTCATCCGGGCTCGCTCTATGAGCTTGCGAAGATGGTCAACCGCGACTTTAAGAACGTCCAGGAGGATATTGGGATTTTGGAGCGACATGGCCTCGTGCGGATATCCAAAGAGCCGCGCGGGAAGCGCAAGGTTAAAGTGCCGCAGGTACTCTTTGAGGAGATCGCGCTCAAGATCGCGATTTGAGGCGCCAACGTTAAGTGTCGAGGAATAATTGCTGATGTTGTTTGAAGGAACCGCGTGGGCGCAGGCGGCGGCCGGCGCGTCGGCGGCCGGCGGGCCGAGTTTCGTCGAGCAGTTGATGACCGGTCCGGGGCCGATAATGGCGCTCGTGGTCGCGGTCATGTACTTTCTGGTCTTCCGTCCGCAGAACAAGAAGGCGCAAGAGCAGACGAAAATGCTGAGCGCACTCAAGCGCAACGACGAGGTTGTGACGACCGGCGGAATAATCGGGAGAATTGCGGAGGTCGGCGACAAGGTGATTACGCTCGAGGTCGCACCCAATGTGCGGCTGCGGGTCGAGCGGCCGCAAATCGCGTCGATTTCGAGCTACGGAAAGACCTCGTCGGCGAAAAAAGACGACAAGTAAGAATCATCGTAAAGCAGGAAGCGTCGTAAAGTAGGAATTATTGTAGTGGAAACACAGACTCAAAGTTTCGGTCCGATCCTGATTCTGCTGGTGCTAGTCGTCTCGTTTCTGTACATGCATTTCACCAACGGAAGCGGGCTCACGCGAATATATCTGGCCGGTGCGATCGTGCTGGCGGCAATTCTCATCCTGTTGCCCAGCCTCAATGTCGATTTGCCCGATTGGTTCAAGGCCGGATTCGGCGCGACCAAAATTCAGCTCGGTCTCGACTTGCAGGGCGGCACCCATCTGCTGATGGCCGTGGAGCTCGACGAGGCGGTGAAGACCCAATTGCGCCGGCGCGCCGATGACCTCAAGCACGAACTCAAGGCCAACAAGATAGATTTCGACAACGTGTCGGTCGATGCGTCCGGCAACCTGGCGGTCAAGCTCAAGTCGAGTTCCGATCGGACCCCGTTCCTCGACCTCGCGCAGAAGTCGTTTCCGGACCTGACGGTGTCGAGCGGGTCGGATTCAAGCGGCGGCCCCGCGTATTCGCTGGCCTACAAGCCGCGCGAACTGCAGCAGATCCGGACCTTTGCGATGGACCAGGCGCTGGAAACGATTCGCAATCGAATCGATCAACTGGGAGTGCGCGAAACGACCGTCGCGAAAGAAGGCGAAAACGAAATCCTGGTGCAGTTGCCGGGAATCCAGGATCCCGAGCGCGCCAAGGAACTGATCGGCAAGACCGCGGTGCTCGAATTCAAGCTGGTTGACGATTCGCATCCGGTCCCCGATGCGATCAAGGACGGCCCGCCGCCGGGCGACGAAATTCTGTACGGCACGGCGGAACGCGGCGGCAAGGAGCCCTACCTGGTCGAATCGCCGGTGCTGATGACCGGCGACACGGTGACCGACGCGCGCGTGCGTCCCGGCGGGAGACTCGAAGGACCCTACGTGGCGGTGGAACTCGATGCGCGCGGAGCCGGTATCTTCGACGCGATGACGGCGGAGAACGTCGGCCGGAAACTCGCGATCGTGCTCGACAAGACGGTCTATTCCGCACCGGTTATCAAGGAGCGAATTCCCGGCGGACACGTGCAAATCACCGGGCGCTTTTCGATGGACGAAGCGCATGATCTCGCAATCGTGCTGCGCTCGGGCGCGCTGCCCGCGCCGGTCACGATTGAAGAGGAGCGCACAGTCGGACCGTCGCTCGGCCGCGATTCGATTCGCCAGGGCGAAATGTCGTTCGTGATTGGCGCGGGCGCGGTGCTGATCTTTATGGTCATTTACTACAGCGGCGCCGGACTCCTCGCCGACTTCGGTCTCTCGCTGAACATCCTGCTGCTGATCTGCGTGATGGCGGCGCTGCAGGCTACGCTGACGCTGCCCGGTATCGCGGGTATCGTGCTGACGCTTGGTATGTCGGTCGATGCGAACGTGTTGGTGAATGAACGAATGCGCGAGGAGCTGCGCGCCGGCAAATCGCCGCGCGAGGCGGTCAAGCTCGGCTACGATCGCGCATGGTCGGCGATTCGCGACTCGAATATCTCGACCTTCGTCGCGGGACTGATTTTGTTTCAATTCGGCACCGGCCCGGTAAAAGGATTTGCCGTCACCCTATGCGTCGGAGTGCTGACAGGGCTGTTTTCCTGTATCGTTGTGACAAGAGCTTGGTACGACTACCGGATATCGATCCGGAAGCTCAGCGCGATTAGCGTTTGAACGCCTTAAGGAGTGTTATAATGAGATAATTGGCGGGTTGATTTCCGCGCAAAGTCGGACCAGACGATTGGTTGTTGGCAAATTTTAGCTGGCTTATAGCTCTTACCTTGACATCACGGTTAGGCGCATACTAAAAACTCGCGTCCTGACAAAATCCCTGAAGGAAAGGCGTCTTGTTGGACTGATATGGCCGATAAAGACGATATTTTGCTGAATTCCCGCGAGGTCGCATTTTTACTCGATCTCAGCCCCGACACCGTCAACGAATTTGCGCGCCGCAATATTATTCCGGCCTTCAAGAAAGGACGCCAATGGCGATTTCGGAAACGAGACATAGCGTCAGCTAAACGCCAGTTGCGGGGTATCAACGCGGCGGCGTAGGTAGCGCCGGTCCGAACAAGTTACGACTCAATTCGTGTCGGCTGCGGTGGAGGCGAACTCTTCTGGGGCTTCCTTCCTGGCCTCATCTCGCTGCGTCGCATCGATAGAAAGGAAGTGTTGCAATGGCCGAACCGCATCAGAGCCGCGTCTATTCAGACCTGGCCCGCTTTTACGATTTTTTCTTCGGACGAGTCTTTGTCGATCGCGAGCATGAGATTATCGAAGGACTGAATCTCAGACCCGGTAATCGCGTGCTCGAGGTCGGAGTCGGGACCGGAATCGCACTCGGCGGTTATCCGCCGTACGCGCATATCGTCGCGATCGATCCGTCGGCGGATATGCTCAAGTGCGCGACCAAGAGAGTCGCGGAAAATAACTGGGGGCATATCGAGCTCAAACTCGGCGATGCGCTCAATCTCGAATTTCCCGACAACAGCTTCGACTTCGTCACCAGCTTCCACGTTCTGACCGTGGTTCCCGATCCGTACCGGATGATGTCGGAGATGATCCGGGTGTGTAAGCCGGGCGGGCGGATCGCTCTTACGACGCATTTCCAGAGCACGAACCCGGTGGTCGCGATGCTCAACTCGATTGTCAATCCAATCACGCGACAGTTGGGATGGACCACGAAGTTGCGCAAGAAGGATGTGCTGACCGGGCACGCGATCACGCTCGAACGCAACGAGAAGATCAGCCGCTGGTCGGTGCATACCGTGATCATCGCGCGCAAGAATTCATAAGCTCAGCGTGGCTGATTCGAACAAACCCGATACCCAATCCCCGACCAACGACGAACGTGTCGAGGAGCTAGCGAAGGAGCTGGCCGACCGTTTGCGCGCGATGCCCAATCGTCAGGAACTCACCGATTACGCGGTCAGCCTGCTCAAGGAAAGCAACGAGGACGCGGGTCAGTCCGAGCAAGCGGCCGCGATGGTCGCGCGGGCGGGCAAAAACGATCCGTTCAATCCGATCGCGTTTGCGATTCCGCTCTTCGTGATAGGCGCTATTCTGTGCGCCACGGGAATCCTGGCCGGGGTGGGACTCGGCGTAATCGGGATCGCTATCGTGATGGTGCTGTGGGGGCTGCTGGTTTCATTCTTCAGTCGAAGTCCGCGCCGGGGAGGCAAGCCGGAATCTTCGTAAAAAATTTTCCCTGGCGGCAAATTGCCTACCTTGCCATTAGTTGACATCTTTGCGCCGCCACTGGGTGCCGAAGCTGCAACCCCTTCTGCGCCAGCGAGTTTCTTGCGGGAGCGCGAATGAGCGTGGTTGGCCAAAGTCGTCGCGGGATGCATATGTGGCGCGCGCGCTAGCCGGACTCCCTCGGGTTCTTTTAAAGTCTGCATCTGACAACGCCTAGTCGTGGCATAAGTCTACATTGGTAAGGATGCCACGCGGGTTTGATTTGCGTGAGGCTGAACAGTTCAGCCCTGAACAAACGTGGCAGTCTCACGCGGTCGCGCGAAGGGGCAAGGAGAAGAAACGGAGCTCAAATCCCGAAACCTCCCGCAGGTTTCGGACTTCCCGTCTTGTTCACACAGGAAACGCGATGGGTGGGGCGCAAGACGCGAGCTGAATTCACACAGAGCCCGTCCTTCTTACCTCGCCCGTTACTCTACGGGAGAGGAGGCCTCGTCGCAGGGCGACGAGGCAGGTGAGGGTGCAGCCGACTGCGCGGGCACGACAAGTGCCGAGAATCGCACATTGTCATAGAACTCGTAGATCCAAGCAGAGACATATGGCCGGTCAATGCAAAGCGCGTACGAGTAACGCATCACGCCTCGTCCGACGGAATGCGATGGATTCTTCAGGACCGGAACCACGATATCGCTTCGAAACCGCTCCTTGTCGGGGGCATCAAGGTCGCGCAGACCGTCTTCCGAGAAAACTCCGACTTCGAATCCGTCCGGGATGCGGCTTCCCTGGTGATGCCAATAGAGGCCCCGCGTAATTCGATCCACGACGCGATCGAGCCGAGTCAGATCGACATCAAATACCGCTCGGCGACCTAGATGGAGGCCTGCCGGCGTTCGAATTCGAACTTGCCGAATAGCCCGAATAATGTTTCGGGCGAAGGCGATTTTCTCTGGCATCTGAAGACCGCGAAACACCGACGAACGAATGCGAGTCGCTTCAGGATGACTGCCCGCCTGATCCTTGAAGACCATCAT
>JBGPNU010000224.1:0-5863 GCA_041487675.1 Binatus sp. (SeqCode) | reverse complement strand
CTGAAAGGCCCCGTCTTCTCTGCGGTGTTTGTCGGAATTCCCTACTCATCGGAACAGGGAATTTTGAAACGTGAACAGGGAGTTATTTTGCTGGAACAGGGAATTTCCTTCGAACAACAGGGAACGCTCTCAGCCATCGGAAGCAGCGATCCGCAGCTTTTGCCGATCGATCGTTTGCTATGGCCGCGCTGTCTGGGAGCGATGGCGCTGGTCAAGCCGGCAACGGTGATCCAGTTACCGTCAAGGATTTCGGCTCTATTGGCATTGGCGCTCACGGTCCGGACGACCATCGGCAGATCGCGAAGTTCGTAAGCTAATTCGTGACATGAGCAGCGTCAACCCGCTCTGGGCGCGCCTCGAGTTCACGGCGAGACTCCTCAAGCTGGGCATCGAGATCAGCCTGCGGTCGCCAAGTGCACGCAAGCGAACCGATGAATGTGCAGGTCAGTTGGTGAACAGGCGCTCCAGAACCACTTTTAGACTCAGGGTTTTCATCAGATGCAGGTTGAAGAGGAATGGCTCGCGACTTGAACCGGGAGCCTTCGACCGTCGAGAGGTGACGGAGGATCGTCTCGCCAAGTAAAGGAATAGCCGGAAAGCATCTGTAGCCAGTCTGAGAACACGTCCGGGCAGTCGGACATCACTTTGAAGAAGTCGGCGGGGTCGATGCGCGCCATGACCAGAAACGCATCTGAAACGGTATAGGCAGCGGCTCCTATCTTAGACCTCTGGCGCCAGAGCTTGATCTCACATCGGATCGCTTGCTTAGCCTTGGACGGCTCTTGCGTATGAATTCGGAAATCTCCCAGGAAACAGAGAGGCGTTACGTCTGGATAATCGCTCGAGGTTTCGCAGAACGCACACTCATCGGCCACGCTAGTGCCGATCTGGGTCGCCAAGATGCAGCAAGTCACTCCGATCCAGAGAAGTCTTCGAATCCACATTAAACGTTCCCGTTAGGGCGAGTGGTCTTCTCGCAACGTTTGCAAGAGCTTGTCTTTCATAGCCGGGATTTGAGGACGTGTTGCCCGGGCCGACGCAACGACAGCAATTACCTCACGCAGTTTGCGTGCCCGTGCAGCATCGCCATTCGCGTCACTAGCAAACGATAGGATCATTACCCGCTTGATCCAGCGGTCGAAAACGCTGGAACTCTGAGCCATCGCGTTCAAAAAAGACTGGGGACTGCTCTGCAACAGCTCAACGAAGGCGTCTGAAACGATCTTGGCGCAGCAAATCTCATTGTTTCTCCACTCGTCTATTTCACAGGAAATAGCCTCCTCAGATCCGCCCTCTTCGGGAAAAAGGCTTGCGGCTCCTATCAAACACAGGATGCGCAACTCCGGTTTATCATGCCAAGTAGATCGGCAATAGTCACAAGATTCCTCCGGAGTCGCGGGTATCGACAACACCAGAATCGACCAGAAGCAAAACAGTGCCACTGCTAGCGGCTTCATTGTGGCTCTGAAGAAGGACCTTTCAAAATCTGAGGACCCCCACCCTTGACATTGACCATAATGTCCGTTGCCTCACCTAGTCCCTGATCAAAGGCCTTAGTAACATTGATCAGGCTCTGAAGCTGACGCTCCGTCTGGCGGGACTGACCAACGTAGTGAGGCTGCCGATTTCTGCCTACTAAGAAACAATTGCTGCTCTGTCCGGGAAGGCTACCACGGTGTATCTCAATACCCGAGAGATTCGGCACGTTGTCCAGGAGTATCCGAGGATCGTGAGGATGCTTGGGGCCATAGTAGGGATATTCAGCGGGATATGAACCTGGAGGTACGACTCCCGGGTCCATCGTGTATCCAATTTGTTGTCCGCCTACGTCAAGAGTTCCTTGCTGATCGCCCTTCTCGAGGTTGTCTCGATTAATTCCTATCACTACTTGGGTCAACCCCAAGGGATCGCCGAAGATAATTGGCATATTCCCCGCATATGCGTACACGTTCGAGTTTACACCATCGAATTCGTGGGGATCCTGGCTGATGAATCTCTGGAGCGTCGGGCTGTAGTATCTTGCGCGCATGTAATAGAGCCCGCTCAGATCATTCTCGCGGCCGGCGAACTGCCAAAATCCGCCGTTGTCCTGGCCCGAAAATGTGGTGTTCCCGAACGGGTCGTACTCGAAGGTGGTGTCCAGCGTTCCGCTTGGACCGACCGTTCCAATGACCGAGCCGAGTGCATCGGTCATGATGGTCTCGCCGTTCACGGTGAAGTTCTCATCCAGCGCCAGGCCGGTGAGTAGATTAAATCCAATCGCTCCGCCCAAGCCCTGCGTCTGCACGGCATTGAGCCCATCATAGAGGAATGACTCGCCGAGCGCACTGTGTGGCGGAGAGGGGGGGATTCGAACCCCCGAGACCCTTTCGAGTCTACACGCGTTCCAGGCGTGCGCCTTAAACCGGGCTCGGCCACCTCTCCGCGCGCGACCGCGATTATGCATCACGCAAACCCGCGGAGCCACACGCGCATCGCATGCGCTTGATCGCGACTCACCGGCCAGATTAAAGAAGTCATCAGGAGCCAGTCGCAGAGACGGCTCACCATGGGGAGAAGTTCTCGATGCTATACACGCCGATTTGCGATTATTTTGGAATCAAGTATCCGATTCTGCTCGCCGGTATGGGCGGCGTTGCGATGCATAAGCTGGTCGCGGCGGTTTCCAATGCGGGCGGGCTCGGAGTGATCGGCGCCGCGTCGCTGAGTCCCGACGATCTGCGCACAGAGATTCGCAAAACCCGCGAGCTGACCGACAAACCGTTCGCGGTCGATCTGCTGGCGCCGATTCCCGACATGATGCGCCCGCATGTACCGGTGATGATCGAGGAAAAAGTTAAGGTGTTCGTCGCCGGACTTTCGGTGCCGCAGGAATTCGTCAAGGTGATGCACGACAACGGGATGAAGATCGTCGTTATGTGCGGCAAGGTCCATCATGGCGTCAAGTCGCAGGACGCCGGCGCTGACGTGGTCGTCGCGCAAGGCACCGAGGCCGGCGGACATACCGGCGAGATCGGGATGCTCTCGCTGGTGCCGCAGATGATCGACGCGGTGCGGTTGCCGGTGCTCGCCGCGGGAGGAATCGCCGACGGACGGCAGATCGCGGCGGCGCTCACCGTCGGCGCGCAGGGCGTCGTGATCGGTACGCGCTTTATCGCAACTCCGGAGGCGCAGGCGGCGCCCGGCTATCGCGAGGCGATCGTAAGAGCACACGAGGATTCCACCTTGCGCACGCGCGCGTACACCGGCAAGACCTGTCGCGTGATTCGCACCGAGTATGCGCTGGAGTGGGAGAAAACGCCCTCGAAGATTCAGCCGTTTCCGATGCAGGCGCAGACTTCGCAACGCAACGGAGTCATGAACTACACGGGACGCGGCGGCGCCGACGTCGATCCGAGTCGCACTTTCATGCCGACCGGACAGGGCGCGGGACTAATCCGCGAGATCAAGCCGGCGGCGGAAGTGTTTGCCGATCTGCTGCGCGAGACGGAAGAAGCATTGCGCAAAGCGCAGCAATTGCTCGCGGGCGATCCGATCCGGCAGCATTCCGCGGCGCAGACCAGGTGACGACGACCAGCGGCGCGCGATCACACGCCGCGCGAAATGTTGGGCCTGCTCAGCACTTCGGAATGATGAGATAGCAACTCAAGTTTCCGCAGCCGACGGCAATGACAGACCACCTTGGGATTACGGCCACTTCAGGCGATGGGCAGTACTCGATTGGCCACTTGTTCTTGAATTCTTAAGTGATTCTGCGCGTTCGCCGCTACACGCTGGAATTGGATGAAGACCTGAGCAAGGGGAGACAAAAGTGATGCCAGCTTTGAGTCGCGAAGCAACTGACCGACGCGTTGAAGAAGGGCCGGTAGAGGCGGGACCGCCGCAGGGCGCGGCTGCGCGCTGACTTCGGGTGTCGCGACTCATGCGAAAATTTATTCTAGTTGGCGTCGTCGCTGCGGCGCTTGCCGCGACTGCCTGGTGGATGATTCACATGCCCGCCGTGCAGGACGCGGTGATCCGGCGAGCGATCAAGGACAACCTCGCGGCGACACGCAACGACCTGCTCGCGCCGGATTCGCTGCGAGTTGTGTTGTGCGGTACAGGGAATCCACTGGCCAATCGCGATCGCGCGGATGCGTGCGCGGCGATCTTCGCGGGCGGCAACATCTACCTGGTGGACGTCGGGCCTGGCGCGTGGAAAAACCTCGCACTGTGGCACATTTCTGCGGCGCGGCTCACCGCGGTTATGCTCACCCATTTTCATTCCGATCACATCGCCGATCTCGGCGAAGTCAACATGCAGACGTGGGCGCAGGGGCGTGATCATCGGCTGCGCGTGTACGGGCCGCCTGGCGTCGAGCAAGTGGTTGGCGGATTCGCGCAGGCTTACGCACTGGATGAAGGCTACCGCATCGCGCATCACGGCGCCGCGCTGATGCCGCCCGCGAACTGGCAGATGCAGCCGCTCACGGTGAGAATCGACAACCCAATGGGCGCGTCACCATGCGCAGGCGGTTCCGCGACGGTCCTGGAAGAGAACGGACTCAAGGTCACCGCATTCACCGTCGATCATGCGCCGGTGGCGCCTGCCTATGCCTATCGATTTGACTACAAGGGACGCTCGGTCGTGATCAGCGGCGATACCGTGAAGTGCGCCAATCTCGTCGCGGTCTCCATGGGCGCAGACGTGCTGATTCACGAAGCGCAGGCGGCACATCTTGTAAAGCTGATCCAGGACGAGGCGGAGCGCATTGGTAACGCGCGGATTGCCAAAATCATGGCCGACATCCGCCGCTACCACACGACGCCGGTAGAGGCCGCATCCGAAGCAAACCAGGCCGGCGTTGAAATGCTCGTCCTGAGCCACCTCGGTCCGCCCACACCCAACGAGCTTGCACGGATCGCATTCATGCGCGGCGTTGGGGAGGTCAGGCCGCGCGGTGTCGTGATCGGCTACGACGGACTGCTACTGACATTGCCGGCGGGCTCGAAAGCTATCGAGACCTCGACGGTCCAGTAGCTCGCCACCGTGAAATAGATGCCGCTGGCGTGAGCGATCAGACGCCGCGCGAAATGCCGGGCCAGATCTGCTTGTGCATCTGTAGTTGCATCCGCGCCGGCAAGTGATCTTCGAGTATCCACGCGGCGAGCGCGGCGGGCAGCAATTGTCCAGACGCCGGGCTCAGCAGAAGTGCGTTGACGCGAGGCGCGAGATTGCGCGCGACGATTGCCTCTCTAGCCCATTCGTAGTCGGCCCGATCGGCGACGACGAACTTGATCTCGTCGCGCCTGGTCAGATGATCGAGGTTGCTCCATAAATTTCGCTCGCATTCGCCGCTGCCGGGACACTTGAGGTCCATAATTTTGATGACGCGCGGATCGAGCCGGCCTACATCAATCGCACCCGAAGTCTCGATCATCACGGTCTGGCCGGATTCGAGCAGCGCATCGGTCAGCGGATAGACGCCTTCCTGGAGCAGAGGCTCGCCGCCGGTAACTTCGATCAGATCGCATCGGTAGCCGCGAATTATTTCCGCGACCTCGGCGACCGGCATCCGGCGTCCTTCGAAAAATGCGTATTCGGTGTCGCACCATTTGCAGCGGAGATTGCATCCGGTCAGACGCACGAACACGCAGGGGCGGCCGGCGTGGGTCGATTCACCCTGGATGCTGTAAAAAATCTCGTTGATGTGCAGGCGTTGGGAAATCATTTTAGCTGAGCGCGCGCAGCGTCCCGCGCTTCGTCGATCACGACGCGAAGTGCGACGCCATGCTGAGCCGCGATGCGCCGGCAGTCGTCGTATTCGGGAGAAATCGTGCTCGGCGGGTGACCGTGCGCGCCGGACATTTTGACCCGGATTTT
>JBGPNU010000223.1:0-5871 GCA_041487675.1 Binatus sp. (SeqCode) | reverse complement strand
CTCATGTTTGGAAACGTTGGTCCGCTCTAAAGATTGTCTGTTTACAGATGAATCGACACAACCCCGCGGTGACCGAATCTTTGAATACGCCAAGTCTCGCGCCGTCTTCATCGGATCAGAAGTCGTCGGCTCAGATCGAATAGGGAATCAGATGCTCGATTCGATCCTCGGCGCGAACTCAGACATCCGTCGCGTGCAATCGCGATGCGCCCGTTTACTGTTTCGCATCGGAGTCGGTGCGAATGCCGCAACGATCTCCGCGCTGCTCGCGGGAGTCTTGTCCGGCATCGCGCTGGGGCGCGGCGATGTGATGTTGGGGCTGATTGCGCTCGGATTGAGCGCTGGACTCGACGCCATCGACGGCACTATCGCGCGCGAATGCGCCGCGCCGAGCGCTCTCGGCGGCGTACTCGACCTGACCGCCGATCGCATCGTCGAGACCTTCGTGATCGTCGGCATCGCGTGGCGCGATCCGGCGCTGTATTTCCCGGCGCTGGTACTGGTCGGAAGCTGGTACGTGAATATCACGGTCTTTCTTGCGGTTGGCGCCGCGCTCGAGCGCCGCGGCCCAAAGCTGATCGACTATCCGCCGGGAATTTTGGAACGCACCGAGGCGATCATCTTCTTCGTCGTGCTCGCACTCGTCGAGGCTAGCGCGATTCTGCGTCCGCTCGGGCCGATACTCAGCTATGCGATGACCGCGCTGGAGGTCGCCACCGGCGCACAACGCCTGATGTTCGGTGTTCGCATGTTGCGCGCGCAAACTTAACGCCGGCATGTCGAAAGATTCAGTCGCAGATTTTCTCCGCTCCGCTATTTCGTGCGCGCTTGTTTGCGCTGCGGTGCTCGTTTGCGTCGCATTAACCGGTGCGGCGCGGGCTCTGGCGGCCGGGGACTGCCCGGCAAGCACCGACCCCATCGACACTGACCGTCCCGGCATCGGCAATTCCAGCCATGTAGTCCCTTACGGAAGCTTTCAGGCCGAGAACGGCATCGACTGGACGGTGAACCACGGGTCGAATCTCCTCGACGGAAGTAGCACCAGACTTCGCCTCGGCGTCGCTCAATGCACCGAATTTCTAATCGACGTGCCCGATTACGTTGGCTCGATCAATGGATCCCACCCGTCGGGCTTTTCTGACGTGGTGGTCTCCTTCAAGCGTCAGCTTCCGGTCCCGTTCGGGTTCGATTTGTCGGCGACCGCCGGTCTCGGGTTTCCGAGCGGTTCCAGCAAGATCTCGGGTCACGGTTACCAACCGTACATGCAGGCTCCGTGGTCTTACGAAATTGCAAAGGGCTGGAGCGCGTCCGGGATGTTCGCGCTGAACTGGTTTCCAAGCGAATCAACAAGAAATCCGACCTTTGGATCGGACTTTTCGCTGGGGAGGGAACTTGGTCGCTCAGCCAATATGTATATTGAATACGGCGGAAGCTACGACCATCAAAGGCCGACACAAGTGCTCGATACCGGCGCCCAGTGGCGGTTCACGAGCACACAACAAATTGATTTTCAGGCGGGCTTCGGACTCAACAACAGCTCGGTCGATCACTTCTTCGGTATCGGGTATTCGTTTCGCCTCGACAGACTATTTGGAAAATCGTCAAATTTGACCGGCCCACGATGAACTGCATCTTCCCGTTACCTGTTCTAACAGGCCGTCAGGCCGCATCCGGTTCACACAGGAAGCGCGAAACCCAGTGTGGGTTTCGCATTCTTTGCAGGCTGCATTTACGGTTCGTCGCCGTGTTTGAACAGCCGCATCAACTCTTCGAGGGTTGCGGGCGGCTTCGATGCGGTCGCGAGAGTATCGCGCACGTGCTCGACCGACTTCATCCCGACCAGCGCGACGTCCACGCCCGGCGTCGAGCGCACGAACTGAATCGATCGCTGCGCATCGCTTAAGAATCCGGCGAACGCATTGGCGACGATTGGAGGCAGTCCGCGCGATAGCTGTCCCTGCAGCAGCGACGCGCTGGCCGAAACCGCAAGTCCGAGCAGTTTCGCCGCATTCAGCGCGGTCGCTTTGCCGCCCTGAACGATTTGATTCGAGCGCGTCACCGCCTCGGGCATCGCAAGGTTGTAGGGCAGTTGTATGGCGCGAAAATGATGCCCGTCGCCGCCGACCTCGCGCGCCACGCGGATCAACTCATCGAGCGACAGCCATCCCCGCTCGGTCTGCGCGGCGCGAAAACCGTTCCACGTCGCGGTTCCGTACACGCCAATCTTGTTCTCAGTCACGGCGCGTTCCAGGAACTCGAAAATCGCCGCGATTCTTGCGAGGAACTCCTTGCGTTCGACGGCTTCGAGCTGCGTCTCGGGATTGTGGAGGTAGTAGATGTCGATGGTCTCGAGGCCGAGGTTCGCGCGCGACAACTCCAGCATCGCGCCGATATACTTTGGCGTCATGCAATGCGATCCGTCAACCAGGTCGCCTGGCGCGACGATTCCGGTCTGGATGAAATGCTCCGCGAACCACGCCCGCGGATCCGCCGGCACCGTCCCGTCGAAGGTAACGTAACCGCCCTTGGTCGCGACGATCACTTCTTCGCGCCGCAACTCGCCCGCCGCGACCAGCTCGCCGAGAACGTTGCCGATATTCCGCTCGCTGCGTTGAAAGCGGTAATTCACCGCGGTGTCGATCAGATTGATTCCGCCGCGAAGCGCCGCCTTGATTGCAGCTTCGTATGCGCGATCGGTTTCGACATCCGGATCGCCGAGATAGGTGCCGATTCCGATCGATGACACCGACATTCCCAGCATCGGACGGAAATTCCCGGGCAGCGCGGGAAACTTTTTTGCGTATGATCCTGTTGCTTCAGCGGTAGCGCGCCCCTTAAGCATCGCTTTCTCCTCTCCGTAATTCGCGCGTGAGCTGTCGGGTGCAATTATCGAATAAACGTCTGCGGACTGATCGTGGGTTCGTAGAGCGCCTGGATCAGGTTGCCGTCCGGATCGCGGATGTAAAACGACACCGAACCGTCGCGATGATGCTTCAACTCGTGCACGATCTCGAGATCGGCGCTTTGCACCCATGCGTACGATGCCTCGAGGTCCGCGATCGTCGCCACGATGAAGCCCAGGTGATCGAGCCGCTGCGCGTTCGCGGCTTCATTTGCGATCGCGGAGCCGCGATGCAGCGCAAGATTGTCCGAGCCCGTGCTCAGATACGCGTTGTCGGCATCGGGTTGCCAGACCAACTTCATCCCGAATACGCGAACGTAAAAATCTTTTGTGCGCTCGAGGTCGGAGACTTTCAGCGCCAGATGACGCATCCCGCGATTCTTGATCAACTCTTTGCCTCGCGCGTTCGGTACCCGGCCACCGCCCAAACAGGATCCGACGGCGGCGTGGCCGGCGCGCTCTTGTCGATAAACTCTATATTCTCAAACCCGCCGCTCTCCATAAAGTAGCGCGCGACCAGCTTTACGTGATCGTAGTCGTCCAGATTCTGCCAGATCGCCACCGCTTTGGTCGGGAACATCCGGTTCGAGAACGTCACGATGAACGGTGCGCCGGGTTTCAGCACCCGCCCGACCTCTGCGAAGGTCTCGATCGGCGCCGTCATGTACTGAACCGAAACCGTGACCACAGCGCCGTCGAACTCGGCGTCGGCGAACGGAAGCTGCAGCACCCGATTTAGGTTGTGGATAACGATCTCGGTCAAGCCCGGATTGTCTTCCATCTCCGCGCGATTCATCCCGAGTCCCACCACTCGCGCGGGTCGCAGATGCGCCGGCAGATGCGACCGCCAACTGCTCATCAGGTCGAGGATTGCGCCGCCCTGCGGAAGCAGGCGAGCATAGATCGCGCCGACTTTCGCGATCGCGCCGTCATCGATATGAACGACCAGTCGCGGCGTCGAGTAGAATACCTCATCATCCGAGTCATCAACGCGCTTGAAAAAGTCGGCAGGGAGTTGCTTGGGCATGATTTAATCCTGTTTGCCGGTCTTGGCGATGATCAGATTTTCTGCTTCCTTTTCAGCTACTTAGCGCAATTTGAGGATAATTTTCGATGCGGCGTTGACACTCTTTAGGCGTGCCGTCTAAATTAAAACACTTTTCCAAAGTGCACCGGCGCCATCCGCTGACCGAACTCCGGGCAGGAAAATTGACCCAATGGTCCGACGCGATAAAACCAACTACGTTATCCAATCTGTTGCGCATGCTCTCGATGTGCTCGAGCAATTCTTCGGCGAGGTCGATGAACTTGGCGTAACCGAACTTTCCAAACGGCTCAAGCTGCACAAGAACAACGTCTTTCGTCTGCTCGCCACTCTCGAAGCGCGCGGATATATCGAACAAAACAAAGCGACCGAGAACTACCGGCTCGGCATCAAATGCCTCCATCTCGGACGCCGATACATCCATCATATGGGGCTGGTGAGGCAAGCGCGCCCGATCCTCGCCGACCTTGCGCGCAAATGCCGCGAGAGCGCTTACGTCGCGATCGTCCGGCGTGACGGCGTGGTGCCGCTGGAGGCCGCGGAAGCCGAGGATCGCGCGGTCCGAATCACGCTGCCAATAGGAATCATGCTGCCGCTTCATTGTACGGCGGCGGGCAAGGCGCATCTTGCCTTCGACGCCGAGGAGCAACTCAAGTCGGCGATCCCGGAGACGCTGCGCCGTTTCACCGATCGTACAATCGTCGATCGCACCGCTCTGCTCGCGCAGCTCGAGTCTATCGCGCGCGAAGGGTACGCGTCGGACTGCGGCGAGTTTATGGAAGAGGTGTCTTCGGTCGCGGTGCCGATTCGCGACTACACCCGCTCGGTGGTTGGCTCGGTTGCGGTCGCGGGACCCACCTACCGAATCGGCCCGGAGCGAATCAGCGCGGAAATCGCGCCGAGCCTGCTCGACGCGGGCCGCGAACTGTCTCATCGCCTCGGCTACAACGAGTAACAGATGTGAAACCCGCCGTGGGTTTCACGCTTCCCTGGGCAGGGGCCAGCCCCTGCACCTTAGTATTAAGAAAAGATGCGGGACTTCGTCCCTGTTAGAACTTTTTCTTGTGTCATTCTAGAGCTACAGCAGCTTTCGCGAAGAATCCCGGCTCCTAATTGCCTCGCCCGTGAGGGGAGAGGCCGACGCTCGTCTTCGAGTGTCGGGTGAGGGACCAAATTTGTCCGAGATTCAGATTTGCGACGCATGCGTTTAACGCGCGCGCGGAAATTGCGCCGAGCCTGCTCGACGCCGGCCGCGGACTGTCAAATCGCCTCGACTACAACTAATAGTCTGCGCGCGCTATCGGTCGGTTGCCGGGCTTTGCGTCGCTGCACGGCCATTAGTGATGGTTTCGGTGTTTTCGTACCAAGGCGAGGCAGAGAGCGCCGGTTGCGGTGCCCTGGAAAGCCCTTGGACTCGAATCCGCGCTTAAACTTTGTGTTTGCAAACCGCGTGGTCTTGGTGCGAGTCTGAATCGGGTTTCAAAAGGGTACATATAGGAAATTCCGGGTCACAGGTGTCACCAGTATTTCTGGACGAAATCAGAGGATTCGATAAGTGTTGGGCGATACCTGTCGTGCACCCCATGATAGCGTACTCAATCAGCGCAGCGATTTAGCGGGCACCCAGCGCCGGAGTGCCTTCCGGCCCTAAGCTTTGGAACGTCCAGTGAAGGAGAAGCTTGCAATCTGGAGTTGGCTCCTACTGATGAGCAGTCTGGCGTACTTCAGCGCTCGTGGCGCTTCCTATCTAGCGAGCAAACAAGAGACCACGCTCAGCGCTTGGTCGCCGATGCAGCGTCGGTTCGACTGCACGTTCGTGGGTCGCACGCCCGAAGCGCTAGCGTCGTCGACGTTGCTGGGACCTACTTCCAGCGTACACGTTATCAGGGACGTTCCGGCCTACTCCGATGAGTACATTGAGCTT
>JBGPNU010000222.1:0-5962 GCA_041487675.1 Binatus sp. (SeqCode) | reverse complement strand
CGAGTTCCAGGAGGGCACCTTCCTCCGTCCGCTGGCGATCATATACAGGCGCGGACGCGAGCTTTCGCCCGCGGTGCGCAAGTTTATCGAGGTGCTGACCTCGAGCGGTATTGTTCCCAAAGCCGGCGCCGGACGAGAGAAGGCGGAACGGCCGGCACGCAGCGAGCGAGCGGACCGCGGCGAGCGCGGCGGCGACGCAAACAACTCCGATCGCGCAGAAAAAGCCGAGAAGTCGGCATAGCCCGGCTCACTCGAGCTGCTTCTCACGCGTTTCGCCAGCAAGAGAAATCGAAAAAAAGAGGCCGGGTCGCGATGACCCGGCCTTTTTCATTTCGTACGACTCCACTTACGCGAACAAGATCAGAGCGGCGGTCTCTTGAATCCGCCGAGCGCATTCTCCGCCACCTTGGCTACCGCGAGAACCGTCTCCTCGCCGAAAGCGCGGCCCACGATCTGCAACCCGATCGGAAGACCATCGCGATCTTTCCCGGCCGGAACGACCGCGCCCGGCAGTCCGGCGCAGTTCACCCACAGCGCCGGCCAGTTCGCTCCGAACAGCGGGAATTTCTTGCCGTCGATATCAACTTCGACCTCGCCGTGCCTGAACGCGGTGATGCAAAACGGTGCGCCGAGAATTATCGGGTAGCGCTCCATGAACTCCGCCAGCTTGAGCCGCCATGAATCGCGCGCGATCGAGATCTTGAAATACTCGGCTGCCGACTTGCCCGGCGTCGCCGCCATGTTGTTGCGCAAACGCTCGCGCGAGTGTTTCAGGTTGTCGCCGAGCGCCTCGATAAGGAGCTGATTGCCGTCGGCCATCGCGTATTCCCACCAGATTCGCGCGCCGTCATCGACCGGCGGCTTCACTTCGTCAACCGCGATACCGGCCTTCTGCAGTTCCTTTCCCGCTCGTTCGATCGCTGCGCGAATATCCGATGCTATTGGGACCTGCCCCGCGGCAGTGAAGATCGCGCATCGAATCTTTTTCAGATCGACTTTCTCGGGATGCGCCTCGATCGTCGGCACGGTGTACAGCGCGCTCGGATGCACGCCCCGGAGGATGTTGTACGAGAGCGTGAGATCGTCCACAAAGCGCGCCATCGGACCGATCGTCGCCATGTGCGCCAGCCCCGGAGGCGCCGCTTCCCCGGGCGGCATATGACCGCTCATCGGAATCGTGCCCCAAGTCGGCTTCAGACCGACGATGCCGCAGAAATGCGACGGAACTCGAATCGAGCCGCCGTAATCGGAACCGAGTCCTAGCGGCGACATCCCGGATGCCAGCGCTGCCGCCTCGCCACCGCTCGATCCGCCGGGGACCCGCCCGCGATTCCACGGATTGTTGGTCGCTCCGAAGACCGGATTGTCGCAGTCATAGTCCATCGCCATCTCAGGCAGGTTGGTCTTCGCGATAATCACCGCGCCGGCCGCGCGCAGCCGTGCGACCGTCGGCGCGTCGTGCGCCGGGATGTAGTGCTCGAAAATCTTCATCCCGTCGGTCGAGCGTACTCCCTCAGTCATCACGGAATCCTTGATCGTAATCGGCAGCCCTTCGAGCGGACGAATATCGCCCTTGCCCGCCAGCCGCCGGTCGGAGTCTTCGGCCTCGCGCGAAGCGCGTTCCTCGACCAGCGTCACGACCGCATTTAGACCATGGTTTACCGACTCGATCCGCTCGATAAAGGCCGAGACCATCTCCACCGACGATACGTCGCGCTTACGCAGCATCGCGGCGAGTTGATGAGCCGGAGCGAAAAAAAGATCGTTGGAAAATGGCATGATTGAAACTCCTAATGTCGTTCAGGAAATAGCATCGCGCCGGTTCTATTGCACGCCCGCGAACCGCGTGATCCTGGCACCCGGAAAGTTTACGCCCGCAGGGAAGAGCAGGCTGCTATTTCAGCGCCGCTCGAAGCCGGTCCCGATCGAAACCGGCGATCATTTGCTTGCCCGCGATCACGATCGGCCGCTTGATCAGATTCGGCTCCTTGACCATGAGCGCAATCGCCTGCTCGCGGCTTAGAGTTTTTCCGGCGAGACCCATCGCCTTAAACGCCGGGCTTCGTGGATTCAGAAAATTTCGCGGATCGCGGTCCGCAAACAGATCCCGGAGCTCAGCCGCGCTTAGCGCGCTCTTCGCGTAGTCGCGCTCGTCGAGTTCCGCGCCCAAGTCCTTACGCAAGAAACTTCTTGCGTCGCGGCAGGTGGTTCAAGTGGACTTCCAGATAAAGCGGACTTTTCGCACGCAAGATTCCCCTGCTGTCACGCGCCTGTTCGAAACGAAAGCGCCTTCTCTCCGTTTTTTTTCCTGCCATGGGTGCAGGGGCTGGCCCCTGCCGCCTACTCGATATTCCCGCCGCCCGCGGGACCGCTGCCGTGATCGAGCGGCTGGCCTGACGACGATGCCGACGCCGACGAACCCGACGATGGCAATGGCGCGATCGGTGCCACTGTCCCGTAGTTCGCCGTGCCCGAAGCTCCGCTCATAGAGGGCGGTGGAGCGGTGTTTTCCGGCGCCGTCTCAGTCGGCCCGCTGAAGTTTATCGGCTGCTGACCCGCTAACATCTGCGGCGTAACCACATAGTCGCCGCCAAGCGCACTGCGCCAGACTGTGTCGGCTGCCTGCTTGTTGCCCGCGGTTATGAGGTAGGTGCCGCCACCGACCAGGCTTCCGAGAATCGCATACACCAGCTTGGCTGGCACATACAAAACGTTCGCGAACAACGCCCCGACGCCATAACCGGCGCCCGGCCAGTTCACTCCTCCCTCCTGCGGCTGCTGCACCTGCGCCGGCGTCGCGCCCGCATTGGGTTGCGATCCGTTCACCTGCGCCGCCGCATACTCAGCCGGCGCGCACAGCGCCATCGTGAGCATCAATGCCAGCGCGATCGTTGCCGTTCGGAAAACTGCCTTCTTCATGATTTCCTCCACCACCACCTCGGGCGTAATACCTACTCGGTTTTGACCACCGCCTCGGCCGGCAGCAATCGCATCAAATGTTGAAACGCTCGATCGAGATATTCGGCGTCCTTCGATTCGAGCGTCAGCTTCACGCGATATTCAGGATTTCCGATCTTTGGATATGAGCCCAGCATCAGCTCGGGAAAATTGCGCATGCAATCGTTCAGATCCTCGGCGATGGTGCCTTCGCCGGCGCTGAGATAAATCGCGCGCATGAAATACGGGTCGGTCGCGAACCGGCTCCTCAGCGCGAGCAGCTTCGCCTCGAACAATTGCGGAATTCCGGGCAGCACGTAGACATTTTCGATTTGCACGGTCGGAAACCTGATGTCGCCGCCTTCATTGAGAACCGCGCCCTCGGGTACTTCGGCCATCTTCAGGCCCGCGTCGAGCGAGCGCTCGCGATAATGTTCGCGAATCAGGCGCTCGAGATCGGGATGTATCACCAGGCGGCGGTTGAACGCGCGCGCGACCCCCTCCATCGTGAGGTCGTCGTGGGTCGGGCCGACTCCGCCGGACGTGATCACGAAATCGAAATTGCGCGAGCAGTACGACACTTCAGCCGCGATCAGCGCAAGCTCGTCAGGGATAGTTGCAATACGCGCAAGTGCGACGCCGATTTTGCGCAACTCGCGGGCCGCGAAATACGCGTTCGAGTCCTGCACCTTGCCGGAAAGGATTTCGTTACCCACCACCACCAGCGCGCAACTGCGTTCTCGCATTTCGATTCGATCGATGCCTGCGCGATCCGCCTCCGGCCCATTATCGCGCGCCGCGCCTGTCAGCGGCAATGGGGCTGCATCGGAGTCATGACGGTCTTGATCATGACGGCCCCGCGTCGTCAACGTCGGGGGCCGCGGCTTCGATAAATTCTTTCAGCCGCCTTTTCAGCCGCGTCTCGATCTGCCGCACGCGTTCGCGGCTGATTCCGAACCGCACGCCGATTTTCTGGAGTGTCTCGGGCTCGTCGGCGCGCAACCGCGCGTTGAAAATTTCGAGTTCCTTACCCTCGAGCTTGGCGGCGAACTCCGCGACCTTCTCGCGCGCGAAATCGCGCCATTCGCGGTCCGCGGTTTCTGTTTCCGGATTGTGCCCGGCGTCGGGAATCACGTCGAGCAGCCGCGTCTCCTCGCTCGCGCCGGCCGGTTGATCGAGCGAGACCTCGCTCTGCCCCATCCGCTCCTGCATCTCGCGTACTTCGCTTTCCTTGACGCCCATCCGATGCGCCAAAAGCAGCGGTTGCGGCTTGAAGCCTTCGCGTTCCAGCCGCTCGGTCTCTTTGCGCAGATTGAAAAACAGCTTGCGTTGCGCCTGCGTCGTGCCGATCTTTACCAGCCGCGAGTTGTTGATCAGGTACCGATAGATATACGCGCGCACCCACCATACCGCGTACGACGGAAAGCGGACCCCGTGCTCGGGATCGAAGTTCTTGACCGCCTCCATCAGGCCGACGTTGCCTTCCTGGATGAGATCGAGCGCGTTCCTGGTCGCACGCGCGAACTCGAACGCGATCTTCACGACCAGGCGCAGATTCGCGGTGACCAGCCGGTACGCGTCCTCCGGATCTCCCTCCTTGACGTAGCGCCGCGCGATCACCGCCTCTTCCGCGCGCGTCAGCAATGGGAAGCGGCGAATTTCGGCCAGATAACGGCTCAGCGGATCGAACGCAACGACCGCGCCTACATCCCTGGAAGACGCGCCGCTGCCGGATGCGACCTCGAGCGGCTCTTCGCCGACTTCTTCCGCCGCGTCGTCTGGGGCGCTTTCTATCGGATGAAACTCGGATACTTCGATCGGTGTGTCGTTGTCGTCGGAGGGTTCGAAGCTTGGGGTCATCTCGGAATCGATATCGTCTGACGCGGCATCGTCATTCGCGCTCGTGACCGCGACCGTCGGAATCCGGCGAGCGTCGGCGCGCGCATCGACGACCGTCTTTCTCGCGCGTTTCGCCGCACGTTTCGATCGGATTGGTTTGCCAGGTTTGCGCGCCACAGGCTGGCTCCAGCTTAACCACCGGCTGGCTCACGGTTTGATCGAGCCCGTGCGGCTCTGCGACTAACTGCGGCGGAGATGCCGAGTTTATTCAAACCGTGTGACTCTCGATTTCGCGTGTCGAGTTCGCGTGCGATAACAGATTCGAGCGCGCCGATGCCGCGGCAACCAGTCGTGCCGGCATCGGCGGCCACTCGCAAACCGTCACTCCTCAGGAGCTTCGGGTTCTTCGATCGTGACCTTGCCCGCGGCGATTTCACGCAACGCCGTGACCACTTCTTTATTGTCCGATTCCACCAGTGGCCGCGCACCCTTCAAGAGTTGTTTGGCGCGGCGCGCCGCGCCGAGCACCAGCTCGAAGCGGTTGGGAATATTAACGAGGCAATCTTCTACGGTTATTCGTGCCATTACGCGTCAATTCTCCGGTGCTCCGCCGCTCTTGTCAACGCGCCCAGTTTCGATTGAGGGCTTTACTCCAGGTGAAGGTAACCGTGACAATAACGAGCCATCAATCATTCGACGAATCGATCATGCGGCGAATCGATTGAATCCATCGCGCGTTCGTTTCGTCTTCAAGAGAGCGGAGATCTGCCGGCAACGATCGACCAGTTAGACAGGGAGGATCTGACTTTTTCATGGGCTACCTCAGCCAGCTCGTCGTCAATGTGTCTGACAATTTCTTCATTGCGAAACGGGTGCGCGCTGGGCTAACCGCACTCGCGTTTGCGATCGCCTCGACCCTTGCGATCGCCGGTCCCGCCGCGGCGGGCGACGCGACCGCGATGCTCGAGGGCAACCATCCCGACGAAGCCGCTGAAATTGCCCAGAGCGCGGCCGTACCTTCGCGGCCGCTCGCGATGCATCTGACGATGGCGCTGCGCAGTCGCGCCGAACTCGATCGCATCATTGCCGATCAGCAGAATCCCGCGTCGCCGGAGTACCATCACTGGCTCACTCCCGATGAGTTCAGCAATCGTTTCGGTCCCACCGATGCCGACCTTGCGAAAGT
>JBGPNU010000221.1:0-5977 GCA_041487675.1 Binatus sp. (SeqCode) | reverse complement strand
GGTCATGTCAGCCAGTGCGAATTTCGATAAACTACCATTGCGTATCGTCACCAGGACCGCCGACCACGCCGGCATATCGCCTTTCGCGTAAGGACCAAGGGCCGGAAAGAGCCCTGACAGGGACGTAGTAATCAATGCCGACAACATTCCGATCCACAGCAGCTCCCGATTTCGGTCGCTGCGCTTGATTAACGCAAAATAGCCAATCGACGCGAAGACCTGGATGAATATACTATTGTAAACATGTGAGAGTAGGTATCGGAGCATCCAACTCGACGATTTGATCAAATGAAAGCCCGCGCTCCAGTTAAATCCCAGTGCCGCGTCCATCCGCGCAAACTGGAGATCCCACATCGGCATTCGAAGGGTCGCTGCTACATAACTATAGGTATCGAGCGCGACCGCGAACGATAGCCACAGCGCGCAATAGTGCGCCGCGTCAGACACCTGCCGCGCGCGTCCCGTGTAATCGAATAAGAAGCCGACCGCCGCCAGCATCGTGACCGCCCGCACCGCCGGGATGATTCCACCAATCTTGAAGCCCGCGCGCCCGGCCCATACCCAGTCAATCGCGGCAACGATCAGGATCACTGCCCACGCTCTTAGTATGTAGTCAGGGTCGTCGAGAAATTTCCTCGACGCGCGCACTCTCGCGCGGGGCGGATTGTGCAGGGACTCCGGCGGCGCCTCCGAATATTCGGAAACCGGCGCCGCCGAATCAGTATCCATGCTCTTGTGCCATGAGTTCTCCCCTCAGCTCCCGCACTTTGGCATCGAAAGTGCCAACGGACAGCACGTACTATGCCAGAATTGCTCTGGCGAAAAAGCCAAATGGCCTTTGACCCCCGGCGATTTTCAATCGAATCAATTGCTCGCCTGGTTGCATCGGCGCAACAAATGCCCTCGTCGCCGCTCCCTCAGATCGCCTGGCTTGCGACCCGAACCTCTGGGGTTTAACCCGGTCTCATCCGCCGGTAAGCTTGAGCCGACACGCCGGCATCTCGCGTCGGCTCAAAGGGCTGGTTTCCGCGTGAAAGCTCTCGTAATCGGCGGCGGCATAATCGGAAGTTCGGTGGCGTGGCGGCTCGCGTCGGATGGCGTGCAGGTCAAGGTCTTCGAGCGCGGCCGTCTTGGCGTCGAAGCGTCGTGGGCTGCCGTGGGACTTATCGGACCGCAGGCCGAAGCGCATGAACCCGGCGTTTTCTTCGATCTCGCTCTCGCCGGCAAGAAATCCTTCGATTCGATCGTCGATCGGCTGACGCGCGAGAGCGGGGTCGATCCCGAATACGACAATCACGGCGTGCTCTACGTGGCATTCGACGACGCGATGCGCTCTGAACTGAGCGCGCGTGCGCGATGGCAGCGCGCAGCCGGTGGTGAGGTCGAGGAGCTATCCCCGCGCGAGGCCTTCATGCTTGCGCCGATGCTGTCCGAAAAAATCATCTACGCCCTCCACATGCCGACCAATCGCCGCGTCGAGAATCGCAAACTCACGCTCGCGTATATCAATGCCGCCGCGAATGCGGGCGCGGAGTTCCGCGAAGGCGCGCGCGTCGATTCGATCGCGGTCGATGCCGCGCGCGCAACCGGCATCCGGCTCGATGACGGGACGCTTGAGTCCGCCGACATCGTAATCAATGCCGCGGGTGCGTGGTCTGGCGAGATTCGCGGCCTCGAGGACGATCGCATCCGCTTCTACCCGGTGCGCGGCCAGATTCTTTGCTTCGACGCACGCCCGGGACTGATCGGCCCGTCGCTGTTCTCCGGGACCGGAATAATCGTGCCGCGGCGCGACGGGCGCATCCTCGCCGGCTCCATTTTCGAAGATGCCGGCTTCAACAAAAGCGTCACGCTCGACGGGATGGAGCGGATTCTTCGCGCCGCGAGGGCGTTGGTCCCGAGTCTCGCATCGATTCCGTTTCGAGAAGCGTGGGCCGGATTGCGACCCGCCACCGACGACCTGCTGCCGGTGCTCGGCCCGTCCCCGACCGTTGCAAACGTTCTCTACGCCGCTGGACACTTTCGAAGTGGCATCCTGCTCTCGGCGCTTACCGGCGAAGTGATCGCAGACCTGGTGAAGGGCCGCAAGCCTACGATCGATCTCGCGCCGTTTTCGCCCGCGCGATTTCGCGACGGCGCCGCGCGACCGGTCAAGCTCGACGACATGATATGAGTAGCGGTGGGATTCCGCTCCGAGTGCGGTTCACATGAGCATTGAGAATTCCGCATGAGCTCAAAAGTCGCACTCGGGCTGATCCGCGATTTATTCTTCCGCTCCAAGATCGACGCGGTCGCCTCGGCGCTTGGCGCCACCGTCGCGTATGCGTCGTCGCTCGATGCCGCCGCGCTCCGATGCGCCGAGCAGAAGCCGGACCTGGTCTTCGCCGATCTTTCCGACTCGACTTTCCCGGCGCTCGAGACCATCCAGAAAATCCGCGCCGTCGCCCCCGACGCTCGCATGGTCGGATTCGCCTCCCATATCGATTTGAAGCCGCTCAATGCCGCTCGCGAGGCGGGCTTCGAGCTGACCCTTTCGCGAAGCGAATTCACAGCTCGCCTCCCCGACCTATTGAGGTCCTGATTTTTCTGCTCACAGCAATGCACGTTTGGTCGCCCGTATCCATCGATCTATTCGCGGTCCATACGGTATCCTGCGGAGGTGAGTAGAACTCGAAAGCTCGCGATGATCGGGATTGACTCTGCGAACTTTGGAATCGTCAGGTCGAATCTCTCCGTGCTTCCCAACTTTGCGCGTGCTCTGAAGAGCGGCGTCTTCCGTCCGCTCGAATCGCCGGGCGACCTGATCTCGGGTGCGGTGTGGCCGACCTTTTACACCGGGAAATCACCCGGCGATCATGGCGTGTACCACATTTTGCAATGGGATCTGGATGCGATGCGCCTGAGGCGCCTGTCCGAGGATTGGTTTTACTGCGAGCCGTTTTGGATCGAGCTCGAACGAGCCGGGCTGAGCGCGACCGTTATCGATACGCCGGTCTGCTTCCCGACCCATCTGAAACAAGGGATCGAAGTATCAAACTGGGGCGTGCACAATCCATTTTGTCCATTCGCCACCAACCGGCCCGGGATGGCGCGCGACATCAGGCATCGATTCGGCAAACATCCGATGGGCTACGAAATCCCGGTCAAAAAGCCGGCGCGGGAGCTCGGCGGCTTGCGCGACCGCCTCGTCGCCGGCGCCGGGATTAAAGCTGAACTCTCGCGCTGGGTTCTTGGCGCGCGCCCATGGGATTTTTTCATGACGGTGTTTGCCGAGGCTCATCATGGTGGCCATACACTGTGGCCCGTCGAGGGCCCTTTGGGAGAAGCCGTCCCACCCGATTCCCTGCGGGACGTCTATCGCGCCGTGGACGACGCACTCGGCGTCGTCCTGGATGCTCTCGATCTATCGGACACCACCGTGATCATTTTCGCGCCGCATGGGATGGGACCGAATCACTCCAAGGAGTATCTGACCCAGGCGATCGTGGACCAGGTGAATCACAAGTTCTTACAACAACATCGAAAGGGCGCGCCGGCCAAAACAGTGCGTGGGCAGCACAACTTGATGCGCTCCTTGCGCTACAAGGTGCCGGTGAGACTCCAGAATGCGATCGCGCTTGCGGTGCCGCTCGCGCTTCGCGACTTCGTGATCGATCGCTCGCTAACTGCGGGCTATGACTGGGCTGAGACTCCGGCGCTTGCCGTCCGCGGCGATGTCAACGGATATGTCCGCCTGAACGTTCGCGGCCGCGAAAGAGATGGGATGCTCGGAATCGAAGACGCGCGCAAATATCAGGAACTGCTGCGCGAGTGCTTGTTCAGTTTGCGCAGCGCCGAGTCCGGAAATCCCGTCGTGAAAGATGTTTACAGCACGGAGCAGAAGTTCCCGGGCGATCGCAATGGGTTTCTGCCTGACGTGATCGTGACCTGGTCTGACGAACCGCCGCCGCTCGAAGTTCACTCTCCACTTCTGGGTACGATAAGGGGCTTGGACGATACTGGACCGCGCGGGCATCATCGCTCCGAAGGCTTCATGATCACGCTCGACCCCGACGCGGAACACGGGACGGAAGCGCCATCGATGCGGGTTGGCGAAATTGCTCCGATGGTCTTGCGCCGGCTCCTCTCTTCACAACAAGGAGCATAAGCCGACTCGTTAGCTCATGGTGCGATCCTCCTCTTTGGGATTCGAGACCGTAGTTCAAGCAATGCGGGGAGATCGTACTGAGGCAGCTTGTCCGCGATCTCGAACCACGGCGCCCGATGCTCGACGAAAATATGCTTGTCGGGTTTCAGTTCCGGGTCACCGTCGAGAAGACCGGCCGGAATCTCGCACCACTCGGAATTCGGCTCTGGATTTGGCACTGGCGAACTGCATCGAGTGCAAAAGGAAACTCGATAGGCCGGAGGGCTGCGCAATATGGGCGCATCGTAGGTCGAGATCAGATCTTTCCCGCTCAGAAGATGAAAATCCGTTGTGCGCACGCCGATCCCCGCAAGAAACGCAGAGCCAGAAACCTTTCTGCAACGCCGGCAATGGCACAATTCGAACGGCCCCACGGCTCTACTAATTTCGAAGCGCACGCCACCGCATAAACAGCTTCCCGTAATCATCAGATACCTCCGTCATTCGCTTGTGTTGCATTTCTTGCCAGCCGGGGTCTAGGAGATCCATCCGAATAGTAAGCCCTTCCGAGCGCGTTCGGGAACGCACAGCTAAAGCGAGACAAGAACCTGATTTGGGTTTATCCCGAAATAGGTTTACGTTCCAGCGCGAACGGGCGCAGCCGTGACACAATCAGTTTTCAGCGTTCGATTCCGCCGCCTGCGAGAACTTCTAGTCGAGGCACGCAGGAAATCTGGATTGACGCAGATCGAACTCGCGCAAAAGTTGAGCAGGCCTCAATCCTTCGTTTCCAAGTACGAACTTGGCGAGCGGCGACTTGACGTTGTCGAGTTCCTCGAAGTGGCCGAAGCGCTCGGCGTTAAACCGGAAAAGGTTCTAAAACAACTCGCTGTCCGCGCGGGTCAGGACTCGGACGAAGAATGAAGATCGTCCAGATCGTGACCCTAGCGCGCAGTGGGACATTCGTCGAGTCAGAAACATGGCAGGAGATTCGGGGTGATCTGCTCGTCGGAATTAAGGCGGTCGTCTGGCCCAAAGGGAGCAAACGGTTTACGATCCACCCGCAGAGCGGCAAGAGGCGGGGCGAGGGCAACGGCGTCAAGCCGATCAAAGACGGACTGATCAAGCGCCTCACGAAAAGGGGATGGTACAAAGAGGTCTCAGTCGATCTTGGGGTCACCCCGAATCCTGGAAAATTCGACGCCGTTCTCAAAAGTGCCGACCACAAGCCGGTTGTCTTGGAGTGGGAGACTGGAAACATCTCTTCAAGTCACCGAGCGTTGAACAAGATGGCCCTTGGCCTTCACAAGGGCAAGCTCGCTGCTGGCGTTTTAGTCATTCCCTCGCGAAAGCTATGCGTATATCTGACCGATAGGATCGGAAACTTTGAAGAATTGGCTCCCTATCTAAGCTTGTGGAGATCAGTTCCATATCCGGAAGGCGCGGCATTGGAGATCGTAGTTATCGAACAGGACGCGGAAAGCCTCAAGGTTCCCCGAATACCGAAGGGAACGGACGGAAGATCGGCTCTCTAGGTATTGCACAATATCCCATTATCGGTTATTTGATGCATCATGAAGCAGACCCCATTCAAGTGGAAAGAGGAAGTGTTTGAGGTGGAGGGGTTCTTCAACAACGGTAAACTTCCCATTGCCCCTGTCTTCAGCACCAACCTTGGAGCGCTCTTCTCGGCGGACTGCATGGCGGTTCTGCCGCATATGGCCGATGAATCAATCGACACAGTGTTTGCCGATCCGCCTTTCAATCTAGGCAAGAAATACGGCCACAGCACCGACGACCTAAAGCCTGACGCCGAATATCTCAATTGGTCTCGGAAGTGGATCTCAGAAT
>JBGPNU010000220.1:0-5986 GCA_041487675.1 Binatus sp. (SeqCode) | reverse complement strand
TTCCTGAGCCGGTGGCGCCTACGATCGCGATCTTCTTGCCGGGCTCGACCGTGAAGCTCAAATCCCGCAGCACCGGCTCACCGCGGCGATACTCGAAGGTGACGTGATCGAAAACGATCGCGCCGCGCGACTTTGCCGGGAGCCTCGGCACCGCGGGAAGCGGCAGAGTTTTCTCACCTTGCATCAGCGCGTTGATTCGCTCGATCGAAGCCAGCGCGGATTGGAGCGCGCTGTACTTGGTGGAGATATCGCGCAGCGGCATGAAGAACTGCTGCGCCCACTGAATGAAAGCGATCAGAGTGCCGAGGGTGACGGCGCGGCGTATCACACTGCCGCCTCCGACCCAGAGAATAACCGCGATAGTGATCGAGCTGACCGCCTCTACGGAAGAGAACTGGGCGGCTTCATAGACGTTCGACATCATCTGCGCGTCGCGCGCACGGAGGTTGAGCGCGTCGAATTCACGGCGGCTTTCGCGTTCGCGGGTAAAAAGCTGCACGACCATCATGCCGGCCAGCGACTCCGACAGATAGGCGTTGAGCGCCGCAAGACGGTCGCGAATCTGGCCATAGATGATTCGCGATCTGGCGGCAAGAAAAAAAATGATCAGAGCAAGCGGCGGAATCGAGCACAGCGACCATAGCGCGAGGCGCGGACTTTGAGTGAACAAGATGGTCACGACGCCCGCGAGGGTCAGTCCGTCCATGAACAAGGTCAGCGAGCCGGCCGCGAACATATCGTTGATAGCGTCGATGTCGGTGGTCATGCGGCTCACCAGCCGGCCCACCGGGGTGCGGTCGAAAAACGACATTGGGAGCCGTTCGACCTTGCGAAACAGTGCGAGGCGGAGGTCGGACAGGCTGTATTGCGCGACCATCATCATCAGGTAGAACTGGCCGTAGAAGGTTCCGAATTCGCCAACCACCAAGAGCAGATACAAAAGGCCCATCACGAACAGGCCGTGTCCGCCGGACGCATCGAAAAGTACGGCGAGCCATGCGGGAGGCTTCGCGCCGTGCCGGCCGGAAAGGAATTCATCGACGGTCAGCTTGATTATGTAAGGCTGTGCGAGCAGGAAAGCCGTATCCAGCGGCATCATCGCCACCGCCGCCCAGAACAGCCGCTGGTAGGGGCGCACGAATCTCCACACCCATCGCAGCAGGGCGACGTCGTAGATTTTGACCAGCGCCTGTTCTTCGGCGACCTGCATCTTCAGTACCGGCTCAATTCCTCTTCGAGCAACTGGCGGCGGAACAGCTCCGCGTAGATTCCGCGGCGGCTCATCAGCTCCTCATGGGTGCCGCGCTCCGCAATCTCGCCGTCTTCGAGGACGACTATCTGATCGGAATCGCGCACGGTGGACGCGCGATGCGCCACGACGATCGTGGTGCGACCTTGCACGCTTTCCTCGAGGCTATTCAGCACCGCCTTTTCAGTTTCGGTATCGACGCTCGAAAGCGCGTCGTCCAAGACCACCACCGCGGGGTTGTACGCGAGCAGCCGTGCGATCGTAACGCGCTGCTTCTGTCCCCCCGAGAGCGCCATGCCGCGCTCGCCGACGACCGTATCGTAACCGTGTGCGAGCATCGCGATGTCGGGTTCCAGGCCGGCGATTCGCGCCGCGTTCTGAATGTCGATGGGTTCGGCGTCGGTCTTGCCGAACGCGATATTGCGCGCCAGCGTATCAGAAAAAAGCGTGGGCTCCTGCGGGACCATCCCGAGCGTTCGCCGGAGTGCGCCGAGCGGCAGCTCGTGGACGTCGCGGCCGTCGAGCATCACGCGCCCTTCGGTCGGTTGGATCAAACGCACCAGCAGCTTCACCATCGTGGATTTTCCCGAGCCGGTGCGCCCCACGATCGCCAGCTTCTCGCCGGCGCCGACTTTCACGTTGATGTTCTTGAGCGCGTACGGAATGTTTCCGTTGCCGCCGTTGGCGCCGTTAATTCCATCGCCATTGCCCGCGAAGTAGCTGAACGAAACGCCTTTCCATTCGATCGCGCCGTTTACCACCAGCCGAAGGTCGCTTCCTTCGACACTGTCCGCGCCGCGCGCATCGAAGATCTCGTCGAGACGTTTCATCGAGGCTTTGCCGCGCTGATATATGGAAAGCATCCAGCCGAGCGAAATCGTCGGCCACGCGAGCTGTCCGAGATAACTGAGGAATGCAACCAGCGAGCCGAGCGACATGCGGCCATTGATGACCAGCGAGCCGCCGTAAATCAGCACCACCATGGTCGCGGTTGCCGACGCGCCGCGGATCATCGGCATCATGGCGCCGCGGGTGCGCGCCAGCGCCAGCCCCTGTTCGTTGTAGGTGTCGTTGATTTTGCGGAACAGTCCGGCTTCGTGCTCTTCGAGCGTGTAGGCTTTTACGACATGGATGCCGGCCAGGCTCTCCTGGACCTTCGAGCCGATTGCTGCGAGGCCTTCCTGGACCCTCAGACTGCGCGTCATCATAGCGCGCATCAGCCAGCGGATACTGACGAAGAGGACCAGGTAAGGGATAATCGCGAAGAACGTGATGCGCCCGTTGAGCGAAGTCATGAATACGAGCGCGAGACCGTACATGAGAGGCGTGTTCGCCATAGTCAACACGAACATTCCGACCATCATTCGCACTGCGGCCAGATCGTTGATCATGCGCGACATCAGGTCGCCGGTCTTGAAGCGCTGGTAGAAATCGGCGTTGAGGGTGGTCAGATGCTGGAACAGATCGTTGCGCAGGTCGTATTCGATGTCGCGCGCGATGTTGAAAATGACGAACCGCGAGAACCATCGCACGATTCCCAGGATCACCGCGAACGCGATCATCAGCTCGCTGTAATACACGACGCGGTCCATGCGATCGGCGCCGGTCGCATTGATCGCGTTGCGCAGAAAGAGCGGGATGATCATCGCGAGCGTGCCGGTTGCGAACGTGCACGCGATTCCGAACGCGTAACGCAGCCAGTAGCGGCGCATGTAGGAGAGCAGTCGTTTCATTGGCCGATGCCTAAACTATCAGGTCTCACGCGCGAGAAAAGTGCTCGACGGGCCCAATCGTCCCCGATTTGCCAATCGCACCGCGGACCGGCTCAGAGCGTACTGCGCGATTTGAGGCGGCGTTCGTAAAGCTTCGCGTATTTTAAAAATACGTAGAAAGCCGCCGTCATCGCAGCGTATAGGCCGCGTCCGCCGTCGCGAAAGCCGCCGCGGATGATATAGAAATTGAAAAAGCGCCACGCAGGATTCGCAATCATCTTGAATGGCGTCAGCGCCGTCGGCTCCTGCTCCATCGCGGCGCGCGAGCTGAAGCGGTTGATGGTCGCGACGTGGTCCGCGATATCCCGGTAACTGAAGTGCAGTATCGGATGGCCGAGACGCTCGACGCGTCCCTCGACCACGACCTTGTCATGCGGATCGCGTCCGCCGATATGCGCGCTTTTGCGCCGGAACAACCGGATCGGCGTGTCGGGATAGATCGCGTGCGAGTAGTAGTGCCCCAGGTGGTACAGGATGCGCCGAATCCGGTAGCCGTCGGCGGCGTCTGACGATGATACCGTGCGAATAATTTCCTCGCCGAGATCGTGGGTCGCCTGCTCGTCGGCATCCATCAGCAGCACCCAGTCACCGGTCGCGCGATCGAGCGCCATCTGTTTCTGCATTACATAGTTCGTGAACTCGTGCTGAACGACGCCGGCGCCGAGGCCGCGCGCGATCTCGACTGTCTTATCGGTCGAGAACGAATCGATGACGATCTTCTCGTCGCAGAACCACGCACTCTTCAAGCACTGGGCGATCAGCGCTTCTTCATCGCGGGTGATCGTGATCAGCGAAATTTTTGGGTGATCGGCCATGCGGCTTAACGGTGCGTCACTTCCTCGGACGCTCGAGTTCCTCGATAACCTTTGCCGCGATTGACTGGAATGCGACGCTCACCGGATGAGTTGGGTTGGCCGTGACGATCGGACTCGCCTGGTCTCCGCCCTCGCGCAGTTCGCGCACCAGCGGCAATTCACCCAGGAACGGCACGCCGAGCGAGCGCGCCAGCCGCTCGCCGCCGCCATGCGCGAAGATTTCGTGGCGATGATTGCACTTGCGGCACAGGTAATAGCTCATGTTCTCGACCACGCCGAGCACCGGTACGTGAACTTCCTCGAACATCGCGACCCCGCGCTTAACGTCAAGCAGCGCAATCTCCTGCGGCGTCGTTACGATCACGCCCCCGGCGAGCGAGACCCGCTGCGTGATAGTGAGCTGCGCGTCTCCGGTACCGGGAGGCAGATCGAGCACCAGGCAATCCAACTCGCCCCATTCGACGTTGAACAGGAACTCGGTCTCGAGCTTGGTGACCATCGGTCCGCGCCAGATGACGGGCGTCTCATCGTTGATGAACAGCGCCATCGAGATGTACCTGATACCGAACCGCTCCAATGGGATGATCCGCCGCTCGGGCGTGAGCGTGACGGCCTTCTCGACGCCGACCATCATCGCGACGCTCGGACCATACACGTCGGCATCCATCAGGCCGATCCGCCATCCGAGCGCATGCATCGCGAGCGCTAGATTCACCGCGACGGTGGACTTGCCGACTCCGCCCTTGCCGCTGGCGACCGCGACGATGTGTTTCACGTGAGCAATCGCGCGCGGTCCTGACATCGCGCCCGGGGCTTTTGCGGCCTGCGGTGAGGGTTGTTCGATCTGGACGTTTACCGCGGGCACTCCCGCCATCGCGCCGACGACCTGCTTAACCTCGGCGACGATTTTCTCGACGATTTCAGGCTTGGCCGACGCCATTGTGAGGGCGACTGTCACGCCCGCATAAGCTACTTCGATATCTTTCACGATCCCGAACGACACGATGTCGCGGGTGAAGCCGGGGTACTTTATCTTCTTGAGTTCGGCGAGAATTTCATTGGGACTGGGCATTGTGCGGATCGGACTTGGGCGTCTTTCGGTTTGATTGTGGCGGCGCTATTAAACCGTGCGGCTCATGTTATCATTCCGCAACCGCCGGAAAAACGACGGTCAGAGTCATTGGTAGTTCTTGGGGAGTTCCATCTAGAGTGAGCAAAGCAGGCACCGGCACACGAGCCTACCCGCGAATCCGCTTCAGCGGCCGCGATGGCGAAGTCGCGGCGCTCGCCGCTCGCGACTTGTCGCTCGGACTCTCTGCGATGCTCGGCCGCGAGGTCGATTCATCCGCGGACGCGTCGATCGATCGTGCCGAAATCGTGATCGATCTCGGCGACGGCGCCGAATCAACCCGTCCCGCACGCAATTCGCTCGAAGGCGATAGCTTCGAGGTCTCACGGCAAGGCGGCGACACTGGATCGATCGCAATCCGCGCGGGGAGTGAACGAGGACTCATCCATGCGGGGGCGGATTTGCTCGAAAAGCTCGGCGCGCGATTCGCGCCCGGCGTCGCGCCATCGTATCCGCGTATCGAAGCTCGGCGCCTCGGCACGATTGCGCCATGGCGCGTCACGCCCGCGTTCAAGCGCCGCGCGTTCGTGTCCGACATCATGACCTGGAACTACAATTTCGCGGACCGGCTCGAATTGCATCTTCGCCACGATCGCGAATTCATCCCGTGGATGGCGCGGCGGGGAATCAACGCGTTCTCCTACATCCGCCATGCTCACGATACCCGGCTCAAGATCGACGAGATCGCGCCGCTTTTCCGCGAGCGCGGAATCGACGCCGAGTACGGCGGCCACGTTATCCAACTCTTGCTGCCGCGCGACCGATTTGCGCAGAGTCCCGATTTTTTTCCCGCCGGCGATGACGGTGTGCGGATGCCTCGTGGCAATCTTTGCGTCTCGAATCCCGAGGCGCTCGCCTTGGTCAGCGAGGGCGCGCTCGTATACGTGCGTGAGCATCCCGAAAATGAGCTGCTGCACATCTGGGGCGCCGACGTATGGAATGGCGCGTGGTGCCGATGCGGTCGATGCCGCGAGCTTGCGCCGCAGATCCAGTACATGGATGTCGTCAATGCGATCGCCGC
>JBGPNU010000219.1:0-6022 GCA_041487675.1 Binatus sp. (SeqCode) | reverse complement strand
GCCGATGACCGCAAGCGCGGCGATGACCGCCGCCGTGACCATCGCACCCGCCGATACCGCGGTAATCAACTCGAAGGAGGAGCGCCGCTCGAGCATATAGCACGCAATCGCAGTCACCAGACCGAACGAAACCAGGTAGCCGAGGCCCGCGAACAGTCCCGCCAGGAGAGTCACCAGCCCGGTCGTAAGCAGGACCGCGATGATCGCGCGGAGGTTCGGGCTTGGGCGGCCTACCGCGTAGATGAGGATCGGCGCGGGCGTGAGGAGCATCGCGATCCCTCCGACCATCGGTATCGCGCCGGCGGCGAGGAACAGCGCCCCCGCCAACGCGGCCGCCCGAACCATCCCAATTACAGCTTTGCGCGTCACGGCTGTAAGTTGAGGGTCAGACTCCCAGCGTCGAGAACGGCAGCAACGCGAGCACTCGAGCGCGCTTGATCGCCACCGCAAGTTGGCGCTGATGCTTGGCGCAGTTGCCCGAGGTGCGGGCCGGAACTATCTTGCCGCCTTCGCTGATAAAGCTGCCGAGCGTGCGGACATCCTTGTAATCGACCTTGAGCGATTTGTCGGCGCAGAACCGGCATACCTTGCGGCGTCCACCCGGACGCCGACGCATCCCGCCGCGGCCATCGCCACCGCGGCCCTCGCCGCGATCGCCCTCGGGACGCGGGGTGCCGTAGCGTGGGCGGCCTTCGCCGCCTCTTTCAGATCTTTCCTCGTCTGCCATTTGGAGTCCTTACGAAAATTTCACTGCGAATTTTTTTGGTCTTTGCGAATCTTTGTCCATGCTACGAATCTTGCCGCTCCACCGACGCGGCTACCACCTCGAATGCCGCCTCCGGACGAACGGTCTTGATGCCGGCTTTCAGCGCCCTCAGCCGTCCCGATACCTTCACCTGCCGTCCCGGCTCCAGGAGCCCTTTTGCCGCGAGCGCCAAATCACCCGTCATCACGATACCGAGTTTCAGTTCCTCACCCGGCGTGCCGCAATCAACGGTGAAGCGGAGTACCGGCGTGCCCGCGGGCGTGATCCGGACTTCGGGCAGATCGACCAGCCGGCCGTCGAGCTCAATCTTGTTCCCTGCCACCTTCCGGCCCGGCAATTTCCTCTGCCGCCGCTTCCATTATTTCCTGGGGAGCGTCCTCGATCTTTTCCTCGCGCGACGCGGCCAGGAGAGCCGCGCGCGCTTCCTGGGCGGCCTTGGCCTCCGCGATTCGGCGGTTGCGCGCCTCCAGTTCCTCGCGCACCTTGGCTACGTCGGCGTTGTCATCCACCAGGACGGAAAGGTAGCGGAGCACGGTATCGGAGAGGCGCAGGTTGCGCTCGACCTCGTTCATCACGGGGCCGGCCGAAACGTAATCGAGGCGAACATAGAAGCCGCGGCGCTCGCCCTTGATCTTGTAGGCGAGTTCGCGCGAACCCCACTCCTCGGTTTCGATCATCTCGCCGCTGCCGGCGGTGATGATTCCCTCGTAGCGTTTGATGGTTTCCTTGATTTGGGGGTCGCCCGAATCAGGGCGGAGAATAAAAATAGTTTCGTAGCGCCTCATGCGCTTGCCAAGTCCTCCTTACGGATTTGAGCCCCAGGTTGGAGCAAGGAGCAATCCCGCAGAATAACACCACGATATGAGGCTAACAAGCTCGATCGGACCCAAAAAAATCAGCCGCCGCGTATAACCGATACTTAGCCTGAACTGGTGCGCCACCAGGCTGCGCCCGATTCCCGCTCTTGCGATTGGCGCGGGGTCTGTTAAGAGAAGATCCCGTCGCGCTCAAGCGAGCCAGGAGGACCCATCAAAGTGGCCAAGCCGAAAAAAACGACCAGGAAAGCGGCGCCCAAATCCCGCAAAACTGCTCCTAAAGCCGCCAAGAAAAAAGTCGCGCCAAAGAAGCCGATGTCGAGCAAGGTCGCCTCGATGGTAACGGCGGCGACTCGCAAAGCGGTCGATATCGAAATCGCCGCAGTGCGGATGCAGCGCGCCGCGGTTTTGAAAGTCGTCGAAGTGGCCGCCGCTGCGACCAAGGCGGTATCAGGCGCCGTCGCGCCCGGTCCCAAGCTCCCACGCTACAGCGAATTACCGGTCCGGGCAGGCGCGCCCAAAGGGGCGGCGTGGGGCGTGTTCGGCGACGACGACGAAGTTGGAACGATCAATCTGCTGACGCCGGACCGGGTGGTCGCAGCCGCATCGTCGATTCGCAGCGGCAAGGTCTTCGCGCTCAACCTGCCGATCAACATTCCCGATCCGCCGCTGTTCACCCGCGGCAAGCATACCCACACCGTCAAGATTTTCCCGAACGCGGAGTTTGTGCTCGACGATTACCTGGACAATTTTTATCCGCAGGCGTCATCGCAATGGGACGCGCTCGCGCACGTGAAGCATCCGGTGTTCGGCGCGTACAACGGAATTCCCGACAACCAGATTACCGGCCGCGGCGGCATGCGGCTCGGAATCGACAATCTCGCGAGGCGCGGAATCGCCGGCCGCGGCGTGCTCGCGGACGTTGCGCGCTATTACGATCGCGTCGGCAAGAGCATCGACTTCACCAGGGCCGAGTCGATTCCGCTCGACGATGTGCAGGCGACGCTGAAAGAAGCGGGCGTCACGATTCGCGCCGGCGACGTGCTTCTGATTCGGATCGGATGGACCAAGTTCTATATGTCGGCGAGCGCGGAGATTAAGGCCGAGCTCGCGCGCGAGACGATCGTGCCGGGAATCGAAAGCAGCGAGCGCACCGCACGATGGCTCTGGGACAATCATCTCGCGGCGGTTGCGTCGGATTCGCCGGCGCTCGAAGCGCTGCCCAAACCCGCGGGCCATGAGATGGAGTTTCTGCATTTCCACATGCTTGCGTTCTTCGGGATGCCGATTGGCGAGATGTGGAATCTGGAGGGCCTCGCGGAGGATTGCGCGGCCGACCGGCGTTACGATTTCTTTCTGACGTCGGCGCCGCTCAATGTACCCGGCGGTGTCGGCTCGCCGCCCAACGCGCTCGCGATCAAGTAGCACTGTCGAGCGATTTCATTTGCGCGGACGGACAGGTTTTCGGCGCGTGAACAGGAGCCCCGACCAGGTCGCATCGATCGCGCACACTTTGAAATCAACCAGCCCGCTGGCGAGGCCGGCCGCACGCACCGAAACTTGTGATAGGTCGCTAACGATCGCCGATGTTTTCTTCGGCCATGCGATCCAGACGAGTCCGTCGTCTAGCTCCGCCGCGATTCGCTTGATCCCCTGGTTCAGTTTTTCGCTCAATCGCACGAACCACATCGTCAGATCGCAACCTCGGCCGGATTTGTCGCGCAGCGCCGCGCCATCCGGCAAGCGGCCAAGCGATTCGCGAAATCCGTCAGGCGCATCGATCAAAGCAAGCGACGAATTCGCTTTGATGCCGAGCTTCTTCAACAGCGGCGTGCCCAAGTAAGTTTCGAAGATCGATTGCGGCACGATGGGATCGGTGACGCGTCGAACGATCGCGCGCTTCAACTCAGCGCCGATTTTCGGCCACGAAGCGTACACGGCATCGGGCAGCATCTTCCTGATGCCGGCTACTTTCTCAGGCGCTCCGCCGACGAACACAATCGGGACGTGACGCGTCGATTTCGAGATCCGGAGGGCGAGCGCGATATCGCGGCCAACCGACGGAAGCCGCTCGAGATCGATTGCGATCGCGTCGGGCGGATCTCGTCTTACGTCGCGCAGGAAACCGAGACCCTGGGGTAAAAGACGACTGACGTCATAGCCGGCGGCGCGGAGACTTTTAGCTCTCTCGATTCCTTCGCCGGCATTCAGATGGATCAGCAGGACGCGGCGCATTGGCCTCCGGAGCCAGAACGAGCGATGGAACCGGCTCAGTGCCCGGCTTTCACCATCGCCTCGGTGGTGAAGAAATCGCGGCCCACCGCGCCCATGTTGATGTACCAGCATTCGCGCTCTTGCGTGTCCGGTCCCGGCAGGTAGCAGGTGGTAGTCACTCCGCTCTGCACGTCCACGCTCGACGCGGCGACACCGAATTCCCGCTTGAACGGATAGACCGCGATCCTCGCGTCAGGCACCGGGCGGTCGCGATAGGTCATCAGATAGATTTGCGTCCTCCACAATTCGCCCTTGCGATCGTAGCTGTCCACGTAGGGATTGAACCATCCCTCGCCGTCGATATAGACCACCGTCTTCGACTGCAGGAGGCCCTGGATTCGTTCGGGACGCGGCGTGACTTCCACCACATAAAGATGACGCATCTCCCAGTCGTCGGGGCATGAAGTCGCGCCACCATCGGTGGGACAAGGATGCGCGGGCGAATTCTTCGCATGCACGCATCCGAGCATGTTGCGCTCACCAAGGAACTTGAAGTTGTATTCCTGCGGCTTCGCAGCAAAGCCGCCCGCGTGATCGGGATCCCACGTCGAGAGGCCCGGCGATGCGCTCAAGATCACTTCGTTCACGCGCCGCACGCGCCGGGTCCCGGCCAGAAATGCCCACGCGTCGTCGCCGTGGTTCGCATCCCAATAACGGTAGCGGATTCCACCGCTGCCGCGATCTTCGGCCGGCGAGAGCGTTGGATACGCCGCCGCGCGCCACCATACGCCGGTCGCCTTGAAATCCGGATCGGCCGGCATCGGGTCCACTTCGGTGCGGCCGATATCGAAATATCCGGCAAGATGCCCGGTCTCGGTCATCTTCATCAGCTGCTGGGTGGCGCCCGGATTCTGGGTCGCGACCTGGCATTCGAAGTAGCGCAGATCGAAGTCGTCGGTCGCGATCGGCTTGAAGTACTGATTCCACATGATCTTGGCCGCGACGTCGGGGTCGTTGGGATCGAGCAGTGGAAACGGCTGGCCCGCAACGTAGCCAAGCAAGTCGCGATGGTCGGGCGCGAGACGCACCTGGCTCGCGTACTTCTCGGTCGCGTTCTGGTAAGGCGGCGGCCAATCGATGCGGCCCGAGGCGACGATGTTCATCTGCATGCCCTTGGCGACCGCAACGTATGCGCCCGGGCTGACCAGCGTCCGCACCTGCTCGGCGTTCGCGGCGGTGATGACGTCGCCGGGTTTGACCTGGGCACGCGCGCGCGGCGTCGCGGCAAAAGACAATGTTAACGCGATCGAGAGTGCACAAAGGGTCCGAAAAAATGCCGCAAGCGGAGCAATTGGTTTTTTCATATCTTAATGTATCACTTTAACTCGAGGTTTATTTGACGAAAGCGTTCGCCGCCGGTGTTGATGACGCCTCGATCGGTCCCCTTTCCGAACCACAGTACTCGGCCGGCGGGAAAAACTTCCGCGCGCGTGCGCTCACCGCCCTCCGCAGTGCGCTCGACGAGCTTTACAGGTCCGCCTTCGGCGACGTAAACGGCGGTGTCATGCGACCATCGGCGCACCCCGCTTTGTCCGCCCGGCGCGAGCGTGGTTTCCGACACCCTGACCCGCGCGTTGTCGAGGATCGTGATCGAGCCGGGCTCCGGCTCCTTGCCGGCGACCGCCTCGCATCCTACGAAGCCCAGCTTTTCGCGGCCCGGTTTTGCCGCCCGCTTGAGCTCGAACAACGCCTCGAAAAATCGCGTGTCACCCATGTTATGCGCGCTTTCGATTCCGCCTGCCGGAACGAAATACGTGGCGCGCGCCTTGACCGGAAACGGCATCATCTTGCGCCCGCCGGGAGACTGGGCGCCCACGTTCGCGCCCGACAGGATGAACAGCACGTAGTCCATCGTATGATGATGCAGGCCGCACACTCCGCCCGGCGCGAGATCCATCTCCCACACCCGAACGTCGTCATTGTCGAAGATCATCCGGGTCGCTACCGGACCGTATTCGTTCGCGTTGACACTCATGACTATCGCTCCTTCTTATCGTTCCTGCTCGAAGCATCCGCGCCCGGCGCCGCACGAGTGCGCATCCACGGGCAGGCCGTCGGGGCCGACCGGACGCTGCGTCTTGAGACAGGTATAGCACGCCGTGGAACTTTCCTTGTCGAACATCCGCTCACCGTCGGGATTTCGATAGTAAGCAGTCTTGGTGCGAAG
>JBGPNU010000218.1:0-6033 GCA_041487675.1 Binatus sp. (SeqCode) | reverse complement strand
CAGATGAGTCTCTTGCCCCGAAGTGACTAGTGCCCAAATGATCGAAGTGACTAGTTCACGACGACCCAACTGAGTAATCGGCTTCGCGGACCCTTCTGGGTGTTCTAGATTTGCGCGGCGCGATTCCGGCATCGCGCTTAGGCCTCGTCACCGTCTGAAAGATCATAGTCTGAAAGATCTTAAGACGGACTGGCAAAAAAATGTCACTCCGGCGCGATCTTATTGGCTCGGCGCGGCCGAGCCCGCAGGCTCTGACGGTGCTTGAAGTGTCCAGCGGTTCACCGGGCGCACGATTGCCCGCCAGAGCCAATCGTTGCCGACCGCAGGCCCGATTCCGAGGCGCCCCGTTACGCGGCATACAACTTGGATTAATGGGGCGCGAAAGCGCGATGCATTCGTCGGGTGGCGTCGAGGAGCGGTTCGAGAGGTGTCTTGCTGATGACCGAAGACCAGGTAACGAAAAACGAGGACGAGAGCGGCAGGCCGGCATCCGGGATCGCGGCGCCAATCTGGATCACGTTCAGTCTGGTGCTATTGACGCTGGCGGCGGTCGGCATGGTGTCCTACCGGTCCATGCAGCAGTTTGCCTTGAGCAGCGGATGGGTGTCTCACACCTACATCGTGATCGGGCAGTTGAAGACGCTGCTGGACACGATCGACGGAGCGGTCAGCGCGGAGCGCTTATACGTGCTGACCGGCGACGGGATCAAACTCGAACCGGTGGCTAGTGCGCGTTCTTCGGGCGCAAGCGTGATGCGATCGTTGGCAGCGCTTACGGCCGACAATCCCGTGCAACAAGGGCGGCTCGTCGAACTTCGGCCGCTGCTCGACGCGCAGTTTTCATCTCTCGAAAAGGTGGCGGCGATTCGGGCTCAACTCGGACGCGATGCGGCGGTCAGTTTCATGCGGGAACGTGACACGCCGGAACTGACGGCCCAAATTCACACCCTGGCGGGGGCCATGATCGGCGCCGAAGATGAGCTTCTCAAGGATCGCGGTCGCGCCGAAGGAGAGCGCGCGCACTTCGCGCTACGCGTGCTCGGAATCGGTGCGTTCGCCGCGTTTTGTTTTGTCACAGCCGCCGCGCTTTACGTCCAGCGGACCATCGCGCGGCTGCGCCACGTAACTCGGCTGAGCTCGCAGCGCAGCCGCGAGCTCGCGCGCTCCGAATCTGCGCTGCGCGCGCAAAGCGCCCTTCTGCAGTCGGTCTTCGACGCCATGGGAGAAGGCGTAGTCGTGGCTTATTGCTCGACTTCCGCGCCCACGCTGAACCCGGCCGCGCGCCGAATTCTCGCCATTGACGAGTCGATGGCCTGGAGCGATTGGCTCCGGAACGCGTCGATATGGCAAGAGGGCCGGGCAGAACCGCTCGCATCCGATGACACTCCATTTGCCCGGCTTGCGAATGATCCGGCGAGCGGCGAGGTCGAAATGCTCCTGCGCCAACCGGTGGCCGGCGGCCTGGTGGCGATAGCCGCGATCGCGACCCGGCTCACCGGCGAGACCGGCGCGCCAGTGGGCGGCGTAATGGTGCTGCGCGATATCTCGGAGCGCAAGCGTGCGGAAGGGATCCGCGCACTGCTGGCGGCGCTGATCGATTCCACCCAGTACGCGATCTTGACCATGCGCGCGGATCAAACCGTGCTGACCTGGAATCCCGGCGGCGAGAAGCTTTACGGCTACTCGGCGGACGAGATGGTCGGCAGGAGTATTCAGGTGCTGAATCCGCCCGGGCGCGACCCCAAAACCGGCAATCTTCTGATGTCGCGGCTGGCCGCCGGCGGCGGCACCGAGGAATTCGAAACCGCGTGCATGTGCAAAGACGGCACCGTGATAGACGTGGCGGCGGCGATGGCGCCGATGCGCGGAGCACGCGGCGAAATCATCGCCATTTCGAGCATCAGCTACGACATCACAGACCGCAAACGCGCCCAGCAGGAATTGCTGGCTCGGACCGCGGAGCTTACGCGGTCAAACGCGGAACTGGAGCAGTTCGCCTATGTCGCGTCGCATGATTTGCAGGAGCCGCTCAGGATGGTCGCGAGCTACCTGCAGCTCATCGAGCAGCGCTACAAGGGCAAGCTCGACGCCGACGCCGATGACTTCATCAATTTTGCAGTCGACGGCGCGGTGCGGATGAAACAGTTGATCAACGATCTGCTGCTATTCTCGCGCGCGGGCCGTGGCGCCAAAAGCGCAGTCGTCAACCTGACTGAAGTCGTCGAACATGTGCTCGAGGTCTTGCAACTCGCGATCGAGGACGCTCACGCCACCGTCACGCATGATCCGATGCCGTCTGTCATCTGCGACGAGGGCCGCCTGAGCGAGGTCGTTCAGAACCTGGTCGGCAATGCGCTCAAGTTCCGCGGTGAGCGAACGCCGCAGGTGCATATCGGATGCGAAAGGCATGGCGAAGAATGGATGTTTTCAGTGCGCGATAACGGAATCGGAATCGCGCCTGAGTTCTATGAGCAGATTTTTGTGATGTTTCAGCGACTCCATGGCCGTGAGGAATTTTCCGGGACCGGAATCGGACTGGCGGTCTGCAAGCGGGTCATCGAGCATCACGGTGGACGCATCTGGGTCGAATCGACGCCCGCACAGGGCACCACCTTTTTCTTTACGCTACCAACGGCATCGGAGGTGTTGACAAATGAGTCAGCCAATTAGGGGGGAGATGGTTGACATACTCCTGGTCGAAGACAATCCAGGCGATGTCAGGCTGACCGTCGAAGTTCTCAAGGAGGGCAAGCTTCGCAATCGGCTGGCGGTCGTCTCCGACGGCGTCGAAGCGCTTGACTACCTGCATCGCAGAGACAAATTCGCCGCCGCGTTTCGTCCCGATATCATCCTGCTCGATCTTAATCTGCCAAAAAAGGACGGGCGAGCCGTGTTGGCCGAGATCAAGAGCGATTCTGACCTGAAACGTATCCCGGTAGTAATCCTGACGACATCTTCTGCCGAGTCCGACATTATGAGGAGCTACAATCTGCAGGCCAACTGCTACATCGCCAAGCCGCTCGATCTGCTGCAATTCACCAATGTGGTGCGCGAGATTCAGAATTTCTGGCTTACCATCGTAAAGCTGCCACCCGAGTGAAAGCGCATGCCTGACGCGCCGATAAGAGTTTTGCTGATCGAGGACAATCCCGGCGACGCGCGGCTGGTGCAACTCGCGCTGGCCGAGAGCCGCGGCGTGCGGTTCCAGCTCCGCGCCGTCGCCAGTCTGAGCGCCGCTCTGACAGCTATCGCCACCGACAATTTCGACGCCGTGCTCCTGGACTTGTCGCTTCCCGACTGTGCGGCGCGGGAAACCCTGGATCGAATCACTGCTGCAACCTCGCGGACTCCTATCGTAGTGCTGACCGGCCTGGACGACGAGGATTTCAGCCGCGGCCTGGTGAAGTTCGGCGCGCAGGATTACCTGATCAAGGGTCAGTTCGATAGCCGCCTGCTGACTCGCTCGTTGACCTACGCAATCGAGCGCAAGCGCACCCAGCAGGAACTCGCGACGGCGCGCGACGGCGCGTTGGAAGCGTCGAAGCAGAAATCGGCGTTTCTGGCCACTATGAGCCACGAGATCCGTACCCCGATGAACGCGATAATCGGGATGACGAAAATGCTGCTCGACACGGAACTCGACGCCGACCAGCGTGAGTTTGCGGGCACCGTATGGTCGAGCGGCCGTGCGTTGCTCGCGATCATAAACGACATCCTCGATTTCTCGAAGGTCTCGTCCGGCAAGCTCACCTTGCGCGACGGCGAATTCAGACCGGCCGCCGCGATTGAAAGTGTCATTGAACTGTTCGCCGAGCGTTGCCAGGGGCCTGACCTGCGGCTGGTGTCGTTCGTGGATGGCGACATGCCGGTGAATTTGCTCGGTGATTCGGGAAGGCTCCGTCAGGTTCTCACCAACCTGGTCGGCAATGCGATCAAATTCACCGAGCGCGGTGAGGTCGCGGTGTTGGCCCGCCGGGAAAGCGAAACCCAGGGCGAGGTAATCCTGCACTTCACAATTAAGGACACCGGTCCCGGCATCTCGACTGAATCGCAGAGCCGGCTCTTCGACGCTTTCTATCAGGCCGATTCCGCCAGCACCCGGCGCCACGGTGGCGCGGGCCTCGGACTGGCCATCTCGGCGCAAATCGTCGAGCTGATGGGAGGAGCGCTCGAAGTCGAGAGCGTGCTTGGCCACGGCTCGTCGTTTTCGTTCAACGCCAAGTTTCGCAAACCGCCCGGGGTCTGCGAGACGGAGGCGCAGGCACGCGCCAGCCTGCGCGGAAAACGCGTTCTGGTGGTCGACGCAAATGGTCCGGCCGCGCAGTGGATGCGCCGGCAGATTCGTTCGTGGGGACTTGAATGCGATATCGCGCGGACCGGCTCGGAAGCGCACGAAGTTCTCTCGCGGTTCCATGCGGCGCCGAATCGTTTCTGCTGCGCGGTAATAGATCTCGATCCCGGCGCAATCAACGGAGTCGAACTCGGCCGCGCGATTCATGCTGATGCGAGGCTGCAGGCGATCGGGCTGATTGCGATCCACAAGCTCGGGCATCGCCCCGACTCTCCGGCAATGAGCGCGGCCGGTTTCCGTTCGTGGATCTCGAAACCGGTGCGCCAATCGCAGCTCTTCGATTGCCTGGCGGAGGCGATTGCGGAGTCCGGTTCGGAAGCCGGCGCGCAGATTTCGCAGGCGTCATCGAGGCGGCCTGCGCCCCCGGCCGCGCTGAATCAACTGTCGTCAGCGGTCCCGGCGGAGATTCGCACCGGCGCACGCATCCTGTCGGCCGAGGATCATCTGGTAAATCAGCGCATGGTTCTCAAGATGCTGGAACGTCTGGGCTACCACGGCGACGGTGTGCGCAATGGTCTCGAGGCCGTGGGGGCTCTTCGTCAGCGCGACTACGACATCATCCTGATGGACTGCCAGATGCCCGAAATGGACGGCTACGCCGCGACGCGAGCGATCCGCAGTGAATTTCGGGGTCCGCCCAGGATCATTATCATCGGCGTCACCGCCAACGCGCTCCACGGCGATCGGCAGAAATGCCTGGATGCGGGGATGGACGATTATCTGAGCAAGCCACTACTGCCGGAAGCTCTGGCGGCGACGCTCGCGCGATGGCTGGTGCTGAATGGCAACGGCAATTCCGGCCGCGTCGCTGCGTCGGGTGAAACGCCGAGCGTTCCCGCAATCGACATGCGCGCGATTTCCGAGTTCGCGGAGAGTGACCAATCGGGCGAGGAATTTATCGCCAACATCATCGAAGTATTTCTCGCCGACATGAGCGAGCGAGTCCGTGCGGCCGGCTTGCAGATGGGCCACCATGACAGTGCCGGACTGGCGGCGACCGCACATGCGCTCAAGGGCAGCTGCGGTCATTTTGGCGCGGTGCAGCTGATGCAATTGTGTGGCGCGATCGAAGACCAGGTCAGAAACGAACAAACCGACGGAATCCACGCGGCAGTCAATTCCATGATCGCGGAAACGGAACGGGTCCGCGAGGCGCTGAAAGCTTTTCGATACAATCAGGCCGCGCCTTGATCGCGGAACGCTTGCCGCGAACTCTCAATCATACTAACAGCGGCTGCCGCCGTTTCGAATCAGCATCAACGACGTGCTTAATCGATGGACCTTCTGCTTAATTGATGACCTTTCCCGCGCGTGATATTTGATTGGGTCCGGTCGCGCGATCACGACAGACGCCAGGGCGGCGTACCCAAGTGGTTAAGGGAGAGGTCTGCAAAACCTCCATGCATCGGTTCGAATCCGATCGCCGCCTCCAATTATTTTTCGACTGAGCGAATTTTTTTCGACAAGCGCGATGCGCGCAGCGCGAATCTATGGCGACGGCGGGGCGGCGGGCAGAGCCAGATGATGGTCGGGTTTTACCTTTAGCTTGACCAGGCAGGGCGGGCCGTCTTCTCCGTAACAGAGATTGCTCACTTCGCCGAGCTTGGGGTTGCGATCGTCATGAGTGTAATCGGGGCAAATCCAGTGGCTGCCATTGCCGCGGTAAAGCGCGACCGCAAAAT
>JBGPNU010000217.1:0-6053 GCA_041487675.1 Binatus sp. (SeqCode) | reverse complement strand
GCTCGATGGAGAGATGCCGTCGAATTGAGCCCGAGCGGGTAGCCTGTGCAAGGTCGCGGGTGCCGCGCATTGACAGCGAAAAACTGCATCAATAACATCGCAGTTCCCGCACACCGTCATGCAGACTCGGATTCCGGGCAGTGTTCGCTGCGAGAGTGGTGCCATGCGGATCGCAGCGGCCAAGTCCGAAAAGGCAAGTACGCAAAGGCGAGTCCGTCAAGGTAAGTCCGTCAAGGTTAGACGGTTCGAGACTTGCCCGCTTTCGGTAAAGACGGGTGGGCTGTCAGTATTAATTGGCGAGAGAGGGGAGCAAGGTCGATCTCAAGCCTTCGAATCGGAGTCGCGCTGGGCGGTCGCCAAGCTGGTAAGGCACCAGGCTTTGGACCTGGCATTCGAAGGTTCGAATCCTTCCCGCCCAGCCAAATCAACCGGGCACTCGGCGGGAGTTGATCGGTCGCACGGCGATAGCGATGCGGGAGAACTGAAGATGTCGGACAGGGTCAAAGACCAACTCGAAGTATTCACCGGGAATTCCAACCCCGCGCTCGCGCGCGAAGTCACGGAGCATCTCGGGGTGAAGATGGGCGAGGCCGAGGTTGGCCGCTTTCCCGACGGCGAGGTGATGGTCGAGATTCGCGAGAACGTGCGCGGCGGCGATTGCTTCGTGATCCAGTCAATCTGCACGCCGCCGAACGAAAACCTGATGGAACTGCTGCTTATGACCGATGCACTCAGACGCGCGTCGGCGGGCAGGATTACGGCTGTGATCCCGTATTTCGGCTATGCGCGCCAGGATCGCAAAGTCGCGCCGCGAGTGCCTATTAGCGCCAAGGTGGTCGCCGACCTGATCACGACCGCCGGAGCGCATCGCGTGCTGACGGTCGATCTGCACGCGGGGCAAATCCAGGGCTTCTTCAATATTCCGGTGGACAACCTGTTCGCGATGCCGGTGCTGGTGAACTACCTGCGGAAAAGGGTGGAAGGGAAACAGCTCTCGGTGGTGTCGCCGGATGCGGGCGGAGTCGAACGCGCGCGCGCTTTTGCGCGGCGGCTGAACGCGAACCTCGCGATCATCGACAAGCGCCGGCGCCGCGCTAGCGAAGTGGCCGAGATGCAACTGGTCGGCGAAGTGAAGGACTCGATCGCGCTGCTGGTCGACGACATGATCGACACCGCAGGCACGATCACCGAGGCCGCCAAAGTGGTCATGAACGCCGGCGCGTCGGAAGTAATGGCAGTCGCGACGCATCCGATTTTGTCGGACCCGGCTTGCGATCGGCTGAACAAATCCAAGCTCACGGAAATTGTTACGACCAACACTATCCCGCTGCGTGCAAAGACCCAGGCGGAGCTGGCCAACGTGAAGGTGCTCTCGGTGGCGAGCCTGCTGGCGGAAGCAGTCAAGCGGATTCATAATGAGGAATCGGTAAGCTCGCTCTTCAGTTGAGCGCGCGAACCATGAAGCGAGGACACAATGGAGACCGGTGAACTATCCTGCGAGAAACGGGCGACCCGGCCCAAGGGCCGGAATAACGCGCTCCGAAGGCAAGGCCGCGTTCCGGCAATATTGTACGGGCCCACCACTGCGCCGACCGCGCTGGCGATCGATCGCCTCGAGTTGAAGGCGAGGATTTCGGCGGCCGCGCACACCCGGATTATCAAGCTCAAATCGAGCACCGCGGAGCTCGACGGCAAGCACGTCATCTTCAAGGACGTGCAACGCGCGCCGGTATCGGGTGAAATCCTGCACGCGGATCTTTACGAAGTCGATCTGAGCCGGCCGATTCGGGTCGAAGTGGCGCTTAAGTTCACCGGCAAGGCCAAAGGCGTCGCCAACGGCGGAATCCTGGCGCCGCTCGAGCGGACCGCGACCTTGGAATGCCTGCCGCTCGAGATTCCGGATTCGATCGAGGTGGATGTTACCGACGTCGATATCCACGACGTGATTCATATCTCGTCGGTAAAGTTCGTCGGGAAAGTGAAGCCGATTTTCGACACCGATTATCCGGTGGTCACCGTGCTGCCGCCTACGGTTGCCGAGGTTGCGGTGGTTGCCGCAGTGGAAGCAGTGGAAGGCGTCGCAGTCGAAGGGGTGGCGGCAGAAGGTGCGGCGGCTGCGCCGGCGGCCGAGGGCGCATCCGCCAAGGAAGGCGGCGACAAGGAAAAGGGCGCCAAGAAGCCGGAGGCAGCCGAAGAGAAAAAGAAGAAGTAGTTCGCACGCACGCGCGCATTTTTCGCTGAACGAATCGCTAAGAAAATGGCGCGCGAGCCGGGTCGCGGGGAAGAGGGTCCGCCCAGTTCGGTTGGGCGGGCCGGGGTGCGGGATGAGGGCGCTATGAGTTTCGTTCATCTTCACGTCCACACGCAGTACAGCCTGCTCGACGGCGCCAACAAAATCGGGCCGCTCATCGAACACGCGAAAGCGTCCGGGATGGAAGCGATCGCGATGACCGATCACGGCAACATGTTCGGCGCGGTCGAATTCTTTCAGAAGGCCACCGCGGCCGGGATCAAACCGATCATCGGATGCGAGGCCTACCTGGCGCCGGGCAAACGCACCGATCGCACCCAAATTCCGCGCAGCGACGACTTCGACGGCGGCGGCAATTTTCATCTGATCCTGCTCGCGCAAAATCGTGAAGGTTACCGAAACCTCTGCAAGCTGCTGACCACCGCTTACCAGGACGGCCTCTATTACAAACCGCGCATCGACAAGGAAATTCTCGCGGAGCTGTCAGGCGGGATAATCGTGCTCTCAGGATGTCTGTCGGGTGAGATTGCGCGATGGCTCCGGCAGGATCGGATGGACAAGGCGCGCGAGACAGCCGAGGCGTACGCGAAGATGTTCCCCGGGCGGTACTACCTCGAACTCCAGGACAACAAGCTGCACTCGCCGTACAACGAGGCGATCCGCGAAATCGGCAAACAGGTCGGCCTGCCGCTGGTCGCGACCAACGATTGCCATTACCTGCATCGCGACGACGCGAAGGCGCACGAAGTTTTGCTCTGCATCCAGACCGGCAAGACCATGGCCGACGAGACGCGATGGCGTTTCGACACCGACGAGCTGTATGTGAAAACGCCCGAGGAGATGGCGAAAGCGTTCGGCGCGGACTCGGAGGAGTTGCGCAACAGCGTCGAGATCGCGCGGCGGGTCGATTTCGAATTCGAGTTCGGCAAGTTTCATTTCCCGGTGTACACGGTAGCCGACAAAAGCGGAGCCGAATTAAATCTCGAAGATGAAATGGAGCGCCGCGCGCGCGCCGGCCTCGAAGAGCGGCTCGCGGAAATCCGCGCGCGAGTTGGCGACGGATTCGAACCCGCGCCATATTACGAGCGGCTCGATCGCGAGCTGCCGGTAATCCGCGACATGGGATTCGCGGGCTACATGCTGATCGTGCAGGACTATATCAGCCACGCGCGCGGCAAGGGGATTCCGGTCGGCCCGGGCCGCGGCTCGGTGGTCGGCTCGCTGGTTTCGTATTCGCTCGGGATAACCGAGGTTGATCCGATCGAGCACAAGCTGATCTTCGAGCGATGGCTGAATCCCGGGCGCAAGTCGATGCCCGATATCGATTCCGACTTCTGCTACGAGCGCCGCGACGAGTTGCTGGACTACGTGCGCGAAAAGTACGGCGCTGACAGGGTCGCGCAGATAATCACGTTCGGAACGATCAAGGGCAAGCAGGCGATTCGCGACGTCGGCCGCGTGCTCGGACTCTCGTTCGCGGAAACCGACAAAATCGTAAAGCTCTATCCCGCGCCCAAGCAGGGCCGCGATTTTCCGCTCGCCGACGCACTCGAGATGGAGCCGCGTCTCAAGGCCGAGCGCAAACTGCATCCCGATCTCTTCACCTACGCGTTCAAGCTCGAGGGCCTGCTCCGCCACGCCTCGCGCCATGCGGCGGGCGTCGTCATTTCCGATCAGCCGCTCACCGACCTGGTGCCGCTGTACGTGGATAAGGAGCGCGACGAGGCCGCGCTCGCGATCACGCAGTATTCGATGAAGGGCGTCGAGGAAATCGGGCTGATCAAATTCGACTTCCTGGCGCTGAAGAATCTGACTCTGATTGCGGACACGCTTTCGCTGATCGCGGCCGACGGCAGGCAGCCTCCCGGCCTGAACCGGCTTAGGCTCGACGACGCCGATACCTACAAGATGCTCTCGCGCGGGGACACCGTCGGAGTTTTCCAGATGGAAAGCTCGGGGATGCGCCGGTTTATCACGGAACTGAAACCCTCGATCTTCGAGGATGTGATCAGCGCGATTTCGCTCTTCAGGCCCGGGCCGCTCGACGCGATCGAAGACGGCAAGACCATGGTCCAGCATTTCGTCGATCGCAAGCAACGCAAGGAACCCGTCGAATACGATCATCCGCTCCTGGAGCCAGTCTTAAAGGACACTTACGGGGTTATCGTTTACCAGGAGCAGGTGATGCGCGCCGCGCAGGCGCTGTCCGGCTATTCGCTCCAGCAAGCGGATATTCTTCGCGCCGCGATGGGCAAAAAGAATATGGCCGTCATGGGAAAGGAGCGCGAGCGCTTTATCGAGGGCGCCAAAAAGAACGGTCTGTCGGCGGCGCTCGCGACCTCGATCTTCGAAAAAATCGAAGCGTTTGCGTCGTACGGCTTCCCGCGCTCGCACGGCGCCGCCTACGCGCTCACTACTTATCGCACTGCCTATTTGAAGGCCCACTATCCGCACGAGTTCATGGCGGCGCTGATGTCGCTCGACATGGACGACGTGGACAAGACCTACAAGAATATCGCGGCGCTGCGCGACATGAAGATTGCTCTTCTGCCGCCCGACGTGAATCAGAGCCGGGTCAAGTTCACAGTTGCGGATGGCGCGATTCGCTTTGGTCTGGCCGCGATTCGCGGAGTCGGGATCAAGCCGGCCGAGGCGATCATCGCGGTGCGCGAGGCGGGCGGTCCATTCGAGAGCCTGGCGGATTTCTGCCTGCGGGTGGGCGCCCAACTTATCAGCCGCCGAGTGCTCGAAGCACTGATCAAGTGCGGCGCGTTCGATTCGATCGGAGCTGCGCGCGCGGCCCTGATGGCTGAGGCTGAGCAGGCGATAAAGATCGCGCAGAAAGCGAATAGCGACGCGGAGAAAAACCAGATCGGACTGTTCGGCGGCGCGGTCAAGGTTCCCCGGCTGCCGGCACGCGAGCCGATACCGGAATGGGACTCCAGGGAAAAACTGAAATTCGAAAAAGAAGCGCTCGGCTTTTACGTAACCGCGCATCCGCTCGACAAATACGATCGCGAACTCGCGAGAATCAGCAAGCTCACGACCGCCGATTTGCCCGGCGCGCCCGACGGCAGCCAGGTCCAGATTGCGGGCGTGATTCACGCCGTCAAGCTCAAGAACAACAAGTCTGGCAAACGCTACGCAACTTTTTCGCTCGAGGATCGTGAGGGCGCAGTCGAAGCGATCGCGTGGTCGGAGACCTACCAGAAGTTCGAGGCGATCATCATGGGCGACGAGCCGGTGGTCGCGCGCGGCAAGCTGGACGTTGACGATGAGCGCGCCCAGATAATCCTTGAAGGGCTGGTGCCGCTGGATTCGGCGCTGCTCGATTCGATCCGCGAGGTGCGGATCACGGTTCCGATGAGCCGGCTCGAAAACGGCGGACTCGATGCGCTCAAAGCGATGCTCGCGCGGTATCGCGGCAAATCGATGACCTATCTGCATATCGGCTTCGATGACGGCCGCGAAGCAGTGATGCTGCTTGGCGACAGCTACCGCGTGACCCCAACCGATTCGTTCGTCGCCGAACTCGAGCAGATTCTCTCCCCCGGCTCGGTCGAATTGCGCTAGCGCGCAGGCTATAGATCCGCAAAATAGCCTCTCCCTGACAGGGAGAGGCCGCGCCTCTGGCGCGGGTGAGGGTCCGACGTTGAATTCGGTGAACATGCCAGAGAGAAGAAAAGCGCGAAACACTTATCGTGGCTGATGACAACTTACGCCGAGACCGCGCGCGGGAGCTTCGGCGCGCGCAGACCGAGGCGGAGAAAAAGCTATGGAGTCGGCTTAAGGGCGGACAACT
>JBGPNU010000216.1:0-6084 GCA_041487675.1 Binatus sp. (SeqCode) | reverse complement strand
GATCTCCGCGATCGCAAGCGCGCGCCTGAGTTGACCCTCGTCCTTCAGCGCTCGCGCCTTCGCGACGATGGCGTCGCGGCCGCATAGCGCGACGAGGTCGCCGCCGTGTTCCTTGCGCGTCGCCGGAAACATCTGCGACGGTTCTCCGGACCACCATCCCGCATAGCGCCTGATAACGTCGCGCACCACAAACGGGACGCATCCGTAGATGGGCCGCAGGTACGGCTTCGCGGCCAGATCGGCGGGGAGCGAAATATCGGCTTCTATGATATCCACCGGCCAATCGCCCGCGTTCAGACGCCACACGACCTCATCGTGGATAATTCTGAGCGCGCGCGCCGTCTCGCGGAGCACTTCGCCGCATAGCTCTTCACCGCGATATGCCGGCCCGTGTCCGGGCAGCACGTAGCGCGGCGCGCACTTCGCGATCGCCTCGAGCGCTTGCGCCCACTCGAGCGTGTAACGTTGCACCTTGTTCGGATTGCCCGTGTTCGGCATCGACGAGACGATCAGATCGCCGACCATCGCCACTCGCCGGGTCGGCATCCAGACCCAGGTGGCGTCGTCCGTCTCCCCCATCGCGTGATGCAATTCCACCGGCTCGCCGAGCAGGTCGAGAAATTGGGTATTGCGATACACGAGGTCGGGATAACTGAACGACTTCTCCGCGAACAAGTCGTCGAGCCGCATCTGCGCGCCGAACTGGAGCCGGTTGATATGCGCCTGCCATTCGCGTGTGAGCGCATAGCGCCTGAAGCGGCCGGTCACTTCCTCATGCGCCCAGATTTTCGGCCGCGCGTGGCCGCGCGAAATCGCATCGGTGATGAACGCCTCGGTGCCGAAAGCGTGATCGCCATGTCCATGCGTATAGACCAGGAACGCGAACGGTTCCTGGCTCACCTCGCGGATCGCGCGAACCGCCATCACGCCCATCTGCCGCGAGCTGGTGTCGACGACGATCATCTCGCCGCGCCCGTATGCGAACGCGACATTCGCAAATCCGTGGAACATCGCGATTCCCGGCTCGAGCACCTCGAGCTGGCCCATCATAGGATCGATTACCGGCGTCGGGTTCCGTCGCGATTCGTTCGGCGTCGATGCCATCGTCTTCCTCTCCTGCCTGTGGTCGTGGCGTCTCAAGTTGAAATCGGGTCGCGCAGATTGAATCTATCGTTTAGACTTTGCACTTGGAAATGAAGTCTGAAACGAGCCCATCACGCGCGCCGCGCGGAGACCTGGAACGCCTGCTCGCGTTGCAGCATCACGATCCTCATTCGATCCTCGGTGCTCATGCCGAAGGCAACCGCGTTGTGGTGCGGGCATTTCGGCCTGCGGCCTCGCGGATCGAGCTGCTCGTCGATGGCGACCCGCCGCGGCCGATGCGGATGAGCGACTCGGCAGGACTGTTCGAGGCCGCAGTCGAGGGGCGCACCAAAGTCTTCCCCTACCAGCTCGAGATTCACTATCCCGACGGCGAATCGATCACTATTCACGATCCTTATTCATTCATGCCCACGCTCGGCGATCTCGATCTCCATCTTTGGAGTGAGCAGAAGCACGAACGCGTTTACGACAAGCTCGGCGCGCACGTGCGCGAGGCCGAAGGAATCTCCGGCGTGTCGTTCGCGGTCTGGGCGCCCAACGCGCGCGGAGTCAGCGTGGTCGGCGACTTCAACCGATGGGACGGCCGGGTCCACATGATGCGCACGCTTGGCGGCACCGGCGTGTGGGAGCTGTTCATTCCCGGCGTCGGCCCGGGAATCAATTACAAGTACGAAATACGCACCCGCAACGGCGGACTGCTGCTGAAAAGCGATCCGTTTGCGCAGTCGATGGAAGCTCCGCCCGCGACCGCCTCGGTCGTGTACCAGTCAAACTACGAGTTCCACGACGCCGATTGGCTTGCAGAGCGCGCGCGCCGCGAATGGATCAAAACTCCCATCTCGATTTACGAGGTCCATCTCGGCTCATGGCGCCGGGTGCCCGAGCAGCATAATCGCCCGCTCACGTATAGCGAGATGGCGCCGATACTCGGCGATTACGTGACCCGGATGGGATTCACCCACGTCGAGTTGATGCCCGTGATGGAGCATCCGTTCACCGGCTCGTGGGGTTACCAGGTCAGCGGTTACTTCGCGCCCACTTCACGCTACGGCAGCCCCGACGACTTGCGCTACCTGATCGACGAGCTGCATCGCCGCGGTATCGGCGTGATTCTCGACTGGGTCCCGGCGCATTTTCCAAAAGACGAATTCAGCCTCGGCCGCTTCGACGGCACCGCACTCTTCGAGCATGCCGATCCGCGCCAGGGCGATCATCCCGAGTGGGGCACCTACATTTTCAATTATAGCCGTGCCGAGGTGCGCAACTTTCTCACTGCCAGCGCACTCTACTGGCTGGGCGAGTTCCACGCCGATGGGCTCCGCGTGGACGCGGTCGCGTCGATGATCTACCTCGACTATGGCCGCCGCGACGGCCAGTGGATCCCCAACGCCTTTGGCGGACGCGAAAACATCGACGCGATCTCGTTTATCAAAAAACTCAACCAGGATGTGTACCGCCTCAATCCCGGCATCATGATGATCGCCGAGGAATCCACCGCGTGGCCCGGGGTCAGCCGTCCGGTATTCATGGGCGGCCTCGGCTTCGGCTTCAAGTGGGACATGGGATGGATGCACGACACGCTCGAGTACTTCTCGCTGGATCCGATCTATCGCCGCTATCATCATCGCGATCTCACTTTCGGCCTGCTCTACGCCTGGAGCGAGAACTTCGTGCTGCCGCTGTCGCACGACGAGGTCGTGCACGGCAAACGCGCGATGCTCTCGAAGATGCCCGGCGACCGATGGCGCCAGTTCGCAAATCAGCGCGCGCTGTTCGCCTACATGTGGGCGCGCTCCGGCAAGAAACTCATTTTCATGGGTGAGGAAATCGGCCAGTGGCGCGAATGGGATCACGATTCCAGCCTCGACTGGAACCTGCTCGACTATCCCGACCATCGCGAACTCCAACTCCTGGTGCGCGATTTGAACCGTGTCTATCGCGACCAGCCCGCGCTCTGGGAGGCCGACACCGATCCGGCCGGCTTCAGATGGATCGACGCCGACGATGCCGGCAGCAATCTGATCGCCTTCATGCGGATAGCGCCCTCCACCGGCCAGCGTATCGTTTGCGTCTGCAATTTCTCGCCCGTGCTCCGCAGCCGGTTGCGCGTCGGGGTGCCCGGCCCCGGATGGTATCGCGAAATTCTCAACACCGACTCGGCCGCCTACGGCGGGTCGAACGTCGGCAACATGGGCGGCGTCGAAGCGGCCGCGGTTCCATGGAACGGATTTCCGCATTCGATCGCAATCGAGATGCCTCCGCTCGCTGTGATCTGGTTCGCCGCCCCGTTCCATAGCCAGCCGGGCTGACGCGCGCTATACAGGTGCGCAATGGCCGACGACGACTCTCACAAGCATCAGCCCGAATCGGCCGCCGAGCTTCGGGACAAGGAAATCGTCAAGCGCGAGCGTTTTCAACTGGCCAAGCTCGTTCAGGCCATCAAGCTCGCCGACTTCATGGCGATCCTGATGGTCCTCGCGACCATCTTCAGCGCCTTCGCCACCTGGCGCACCGCGGAAGTCACCAGCCTCGTCTTCGCGGTCGCGTATCGTCCGGTTCTCGGGGTCGAAAAAGTCGCCTTCGACGCCGTCGATTCGTCGCGGCCCACAATTCGCGTCGATTTCCGCAACTTCTCTCAGATTGCCGCCCTCGACGCGATCGTGGACGTTCGGGCGGTCGTTGAGGGCAAAGTCGTCAAGCCGCCCGACGGCGAGATGTCCGCGATCGACGCCGGCATCTTGTCGCCGACTGTGCCGCATTTCTTCTCCGCCTACCTCACACCCGACCTCTATCAGGCCGTCGCCGCCGGCAAATCCAATCTGCAAGTTCACGTCAAGATGCTCTACAGGGGACCCGCCCACGTCACCCAATATTGCTACTTCGAACGTCTCGTGTACGACTTCCGCGCGCGAGTGTTTAACAGCGCCGGCGGCAGCGATCGATGCGGCACCGACGTGTTCTGAGTGCTATCGCCCGGCCGGCGACGGCGGCCCATTTCGCCGCTTGCCGAGACCAGCGCGACCGGTTATTTCACTTGAGAGAAGGCCGACTGTAGCGAAGTGGGTGAGGATTCTCAGAAAATTCCCCATCCGGGGCTCTGTGAGGTGCGCCGACTATCGGCGGTTAGCGGCACGCGATAATAAACCAATGAAATCATGGAGAATAGAAATTCAGGCAGCAAAGGGGCAGTGGCTTTCTGCCCCAAGTCGATGTCCTTGAGCGTCCACGGCAACTGGTACGTGTCGACTGTGTCCTTCCGACGTTTGGATCGGCAGAGCCATCGGTGGATGAGATTCATTGCGCGACCTGTTGCTGCGCAGGGCTGGGAGCTACTGCGGCGCTGGGGGAACCCATCTCGGAAGTTAGCTGGTTCACGCAGTTCTGCTTCCAATCCGAGTCGACTATATGGTTGCATTCGTCCTTCGCGGACTCGAAGCGTTCCTGCGCGTAGGTCGGAGAAGTCGCTACGTTCTTCTCGAACCATCCCCATTTTCGATATGCCCAGGCCCGGTCCCAGCGGTCTTGGTCGTTCGTCGGGGCGTTGATCGATGAGATGGCGGCATCGAACTCTTTCCGTCCGTCGTCTGCCCTATGCTGCCCGAAGATAAACTCAGCGTAGTTTTCCGCTGCTATTAGTGCATAGTGTCCGGCCGGAGCTAACTCGACTGCGCGCTTGTAAAAGGTCTCGGCCTCGATCACATCGCCTCGGTCAGAAAAATAATACGCCAGATCCGACATCTCAACGGAATTGGTCAAAACTTTGACTTGATCGATCAAGTAGGCGGCTTGCTGCAAGAGAAAATCCTGTTGGTCGTCCAGAGCGCCCGTTAGGTCCTCCCGGTACTTGCTATCGGTTGACAAAGCCGGGTCATGAGCTACCTTCATGCGCTCGATTCTCGTTGCCGCAGCCTTGGACAGAACGTCAGTGAGCTGCATGCGGGCACCCCGCTCCGCCTCGCGCCACGCCTGCCACGTAGACACGCTGAGCGCCACGAGCGAAACAATTAACGCGGCTGCACTGATGCGTACTGCCCATTTGTCCTTTGGTTCCATGGGGCCCCCTCGAGAAAATTTGCACTCAAGCCGGAATTTCCTTTTTGACTTTCAAAACACCCGATTCGTAGTCCTTCACCGAACTCAGCGTCAAGTCGCGGCCCGGTTGACGATTCGCGCCAACGAGCAACCTGGGACGTTCAAATCGCTGCCAAACGACTGCCGATCACGACCGAACAGGGCCGATCACCAAAGAACTCGTTTCCAACAAAATCCCCATTCAGCCCCGGTTTTGTTGCGTCGTGGTCGGTGCTGGCAGACCCTGCCCTGATCGTGTATTAGAATCCGTCAGCGTATCAGCGGCGCGAGTTCAGACGCCGTGCGAGCGGGCTTGGGGGTTGGGAACGGCAGGATGATCGGATCAAAACGACTGTATCAACTGGAACCTAAGGAGAACTCGATGCAGACCGGAAAAAATGTCGCCTCGAAAGTGCGCGTTCGGAGGCTCGGAATCACGTCGGCGGCTGCGCTGGCCGTATCGCTCGGGATGCTTGCGCTCGGCGGTTGCTCGTCGCAGGACGCGGACAAGCCGTCCGAAGCGCCCATGGCGGCGAACTTCCAACTCGAGAAGTGCGAGCAGATCATGCCGAACCTTTACAAGTGCCCCGCGACGGACCAGAAGCTGTGTACGCCGGAGTTTACTCGCACCGACATCAGCTGCGTGCGGATCGGGCCCAAGGGCAGCGTTTTCGTACAGCGCGGCGGAATGCCTTAGCGTCTACGCTCCAGCCCGTTATTTTCGCGGGAGATGTTTGCGACGATTCCGTTCCGGCGAGGATTCTATGGAATCCTCGCCGATCGCATTTGCGCTGCGCGCGTCCATCTGGCAATTTTCATCGTAGCTGGACCCGCGGGTCGAATCGCGATGGCCTGTCCCAATTGCAAAAAACCGGCTGACATGTCGCCTGCGAACCGCTTTCGCCCATT